>CAYUUJ010000314.1:0-3847 GCA_964447845.1 uncultured Anaerolineaceae bacterium | reverse complement strand
CCCAATGCAACTGCTGCACATCAACTACCGCGCCGGAGACAACTCTCCCCGGCATCCTGCCCCAATTCTGCTGGCCGGCTTGCCCCTATCTGCAGCCCGCCGGCGCATTCTACTGGTCGACGATGTCTCCGTCAGCGGGCAGACTCTGGCACTGGCACGCAGCCTGCTCGAGGGGCAGGATGTGATCACCTTTGTGCTCAAAGGCCAGGCCGACTATGTGCTGTTCCCACACATCCCTGAATGTGTGGATTGGCCGTGGAAGACGGATTAGCCCATTAAAATTGTTGCCAATCTACGTCTTCCACCCGACGCAATGGAAAAATTCATTCAACTGAAAAATTACGGCAGGGTCATCGCCCTGCTCTTGATGATGGCCCTGGGTGCGCTGTTACCACAACTGCATGGCCTGGCCTTTTTGGTCCAGTACGTGCTGATGTTCATGTTGTTCTTCGCCTTTCTGGATATCGAATTCAAACCGGGATCGTTCCAGATCGGTGTGCTTTGGGTGCTGATCGCAAACCTCAGCGTGGCATGCACCGGATACTGGCTGTTCGCAGCCTCCAACCCCACGCTGGCGCTGGCAGCCTTCATGACAGGCATCGCGCCGACCGCCATCGCCTCACCCGTGATCATCAGTTTCATCGAAGGCCGTGTGGAATACATGGTCGGTGCAGTACTGCTGACCAATATCGCCATCGCGCTGGTGATCCCGTTCGCCTTACCCGTATTGCTCGGCGCGCACCTGCAAATCTCCGTTTGGCAGATTTTAGGTCCCGTCCTGGTCGTGATGTTTGTTCCGCTCGCGCTGGCGCGTCTCGTATCCCGTCTGCCGTCCGACGCGCAGACGTTCATCCGCGCAGGCAAGCGTTATTCGTTCCCCATTTGGTTGTTCAATCTATTCCTGATCAGTGTCAAAGCCTCGCACTTTATCCGGGAGGAAAACCCGGGGTCCGTCGCGGTGCTATTGCAGATCGCGCTGGTCTCGCTCGTCATTTGCACGCTTAATTTCGCCCTGGGGGCCCTGATCGGCGGCCGCCGCTACTGGCAGGAGGCCAGCCAGGCGCTCGGGCAGAAGAACAACTCTTTCGTGATATGGATCGCACTCACTTTCATCAATCCCCTGGTGGCGATGGGGCCTACTTTCTACATCCTGTACCACAACCTGTATAACTCCTTCCAGATCTATCTTTTCGAGAAACGCCGCAACCGCATCTGACTTGTTCGCGGCAGGCTTTTCAGCGTATTGCGAGGTCATTCCCCATCGGGTAAGATGGTCGGATTGCAGGCATCCATGCGACCTTTTGTCCACATCAACGTGGCCATGACGGCCGACGGCAAGATCGACACCTTCGAGCGGCGCGGCGCGGCGATCTCCTCGCCCGCGGACAAGGAACGCGTGGACCGGCTGCGGGCGGAGTCGGACGCGGTCATGGTCGGCGGGCGGACACTGCTGGACGAGGATCCCAGCCTGACGGTCCGCAAGGACATGCTTCGGTCCGAACGCGTCGCGCGTGGACTGCCGCCGAATCCCGTCAAAGTGGGCGTCGTCACCAAAGCGGACCTCAAGCCCGGCTCGAATTTTCTGACGGCCGGCCCGGCGCGCGTCCTGATCTTTACCACCTCACAAACCTCTGCTGAACAGATCGAAATGTTGAAAGCCGGTGGTGCGCAAGTTTTCGTGCACGACGGCCAACGGGTGGACCTGGAAGCGATGCTGCAGAGCCTGCAGGCCGAGGGAATCGAGCGCCTGATGGTGGAGGGCGGTGGTACACTCAATTTCGAGTTATTAAAACGCGGCCTGGTAGACGAAGTGTCCGCCTACGTCGCGCCGATGATCTTCGGAGGCGCGACTGCCCCGACCCTGGCGGACGGCCTCGGGGCGGCGCGAGGCGCAGCGGTCGCGTTAGAGTTAATAGAAATTAATAGCCTGGACGGCGGTGGATTCGTTGTACGATATAAAGTGGTTCGTAAGTAGATGGTTGAGAGAAAGAAAAAAAGCAAAAAACAAAAGTAAAACGTAAACAGGTAAACAGGTAAATCGTCCATCGTCAATCAGCAATCGCCGAAGGTGCTGGTGTTTTTCCAGCAAAATTGTCAATCGTAAATCGTAAATTGTCCGAGGTTACCATGACAACATCTCCCCAAAAAGAAACCACACGGCGCACGAAAAAGCCGGCGGGCTCCGCCAAAGCCAAGACGCGCGTCGAGATCGCCGCCATCGCGGAATTGCCCTCGCGCTTCGGGAATTTCCACATCATCGCCTTCCAGAATACGCGCGACCAAAAAGAACATATCGCCATCGTAAAAGGCACGACCATCAACGCGCAGGACATGCCCGTGCGCCTGCACTCCGAGTGCCTGACCGGGGATGTGTTCGGTTCACTGCGCTGCGATTGCCGGGACCAGTTGGAGGCGGCGGTCAAGATGATCGAAAAGCTCGGCCGGGGCATCGTGATCTATTTACGGCAGGAAGGCCGCGGCATCGGGTTGGTCAACAAGGTGCGTGCGTATGACCTGCAGGATCAGGGGCTGGATACGGTGGAGGCCAACCTGGTGCTCGGGTTCCGCGACGACGAGCGCGATTACGAGGTGGCCGCGCATATGTTAAAGGCCATGATGGTGAAGTCCGTCCATTTGATCACCAATAATCCGAAGAAGGTCCAGCAGATCACCGATTATGGGATCGAAGTCACCGGGCGCATTCCGCACATCATGGAACCCAACGAGCACAACCGCTTTTATCTGGAGACCAAAGCCGCCAAGTCCGGCCATTGGATCGATTTCGCCGGCAAGGCGCATGTGCCCGAACAGTTCGACCGCCCGATCGTGATGGGCATGAGTGAGGAGCAAATCAAAGCGTTGGGGGAGTAATTAAGTGTCATTCTCCCAAAGGACATCGGGACGATGTGAGGAAGCTAAACCCTGAGCGTAGCGCAGGGTGGCGACCGAAGAATCTCCTCTCGGCCTAAAAGAGATCCTTCGGTCGCAAACCACCGAAGCAGCAATAAATGCCTCCTTTCGCTTTCGCGTTACTGTTCCTCTCGGCCCTGCTGCACACACTCTGGAATCTATTGCTCAAAGGGGCGGGGGAAAAATACATCGCCACCTTTTGGACGGTCGTACTCGGCGGTTTGATCTTCGCTCCCGCTTTATTCTTCACAGGACTGCCGCCGCGTGAATTGTGGCCGCTGGTCCTGATCAGTTCGCTGGTGGAAGTGATCTACTTCCTGACGCTCTCCTACGCGTACAAAGACCACGATTTTTCGCTGATCTACCCGATGGCACGCGGCAGCGCGCCGGCGTTCCTCACGCTGTGGTCGATCCTCTTTCTACAGGAGAGACTGACCGTCCCCGGTCTGGCGGGACTGGCCCTGATCGTGATCGGATTGATGGTCATCGGCGGAGGCGATTTGTTTCGAAACGGGATCCGCAAACCGGCGGCGCAGGCCGTGACGATCGCCCTCAGCATCGCGCTGATGATCTCGGTCTATTCGGTGATCGACGGCTACGCGGTCAAACGCGGACCGGCGGTTTCATATGCCCTGAGCATCTTTACCTTGATCCCGATCCTGGTCACGCCCATCATCCTCTATCGTTATCCGCGTGCACTACTTAAGACCGAGTTATCCACACACTGGAAACGGCTGGCCTTAATTGCCATATTGGGCGTCTTTTCCTATCTATTCGCATTGATCGCCTATTCGATCGCGCCGCTCAGCTACGCGGGCGCGATCCGCGAGGTGAGTGTGGTGATCGGTGCCTTCGCGGGCTGGCGCTTGTTAAACGAAAAGATGGGCGCGGTGCGGTTGTTCGGCACCGCGATCATTTTCATTGGGATCCTGACGAT
>CAYUUJ010000313.1:0-3851 GCA_964447845.1 uncultured Anaerolineaceae bacterium | reverse complement strand
TTCCTCCGGTTCGCGCTGCCGAAGCTGGATGATCCTGGACCACCCCTCGATGGCGGCATCATATGCCACTGTCAATTCAGTAAACGATCGCTGCATTTCGTTGAACAATCTGGCGTCTTCCACAGCGACAGCCGCGTGACGGGCAAGGATCTCGAGAAAATGAGTCCATTCCGGATCGGACTCCACCAGCCGGCGGAAGTAGATCTCAAGCACGCCTCGCACCTGTCCCTTGGCGATCAAGGGCATCGCGAACATGGACACGAACTTCTCCCCAGCGATCCGCTCGGGACGATTGAGATGCACCTCCGGTCTTGAAATGTCCGTTACGCTGACGATCCTGCGCTCCAGGGCAGCGATACCCGCCTGGTCTTCACCGAGCAGCAAGGAGACTCGCTGGATCCCATGGCCTCGGAAGCCTCGGCCTGCGGCATATTCAAGCATTTGTAGATGCGGGTTTAACAACAATACAGCCACGGCATCCGCCTGCAAGTGTGTGGATAATTGAGCGACCAAAAGGTTTAGCGTGACCTGCAGATCGAGGCTGGATGCGATAGCCGAGTCAATATTTGAAAGGACGGTCAACTGCCCCAAACGGCGCTCGGTTTGTTGATATAGGCGGACGTGCTCCAACATTAAGGCAGCCCGGGAGGCGATCAGCTCCATCAAACGCTGGTCAGCCGGAGTGTAAGCCGCCGAATTTTCGCTTTGAAGATCGATGGCTCCCAGGATCCGCTCTCCAGTCCGAAGCGGTACCACCATTTCAGAGCGGGTCTTCTTCCAGCTTTTAAGATAATCCGGGGAACGCTGCACGTCCGGCAGATTGATGATCTCACCCGTCCGAACAGACTTGGCGATGACGCCTTGTCCTTCCAGGGCAAGAGACATTGGTTGAATTTCACCCTCAAACGGTCCGGCCAGGGCTCCCAATTCCAATAATGTCGAGTTTTCCTTGATCAACCAGATACTGCAATTCGAGAAGTTAAACTCGGCAGTCAGCAAGTTGGCAATGGAAGCACAGACTGAGTGTATATCGCCTGACATGCTTTCCAGCAGCGCGGCCGAAGCGCGTGAAAGGCGATCCTGCTCCTTGTTCCGCTCTTCAACCGCCATTTCGGCTTGTTTGCGTTTCGATATATCCTCAACGATCCCCTCGATATACAGCGGCTTTCCATCTGTGCCAAGCACGAGGCGCGCGCTTTCGCTCACATGGATCTGTGAACCGTCTGCCCGCTTCCAGACCGACTCATAACCGCGTACCTCTCCATCCTGCTCGATGCGACGGATAAAATCTTTTCGAAGAAAATTGTCCACACTGTCTTCCACGCTCAAATTACAGTCCAGCAGTTCGTCCATGGATTCAAAACCCAGCATCCGGACCAGCGCCGGATTGGCAAAGATGATCCGGCCTTCGGGAGTGGATCGCATGATGCCCACGGTTGCATTTTCAAATACACTGCGGAAACTTTCTTCGCTCGTCCGCAAGGCATCATAGACCTGCTGTCGTCGGATGACCATCGCCACCTGCGACGATACGAACTCCAGCATTTTCTGTTCGGTAGGCCCGTAGACTGAATCTTTTTCATAATGCTGGACCGCCATGACGCCGATCGGGACTTTGTCCACGAAGAGTGGAACACCCAGCCAGATCGCCGACGGAGTTCCGACACCTTCCACACCCTGTCCATGTAACATGACCCTTTGCTCGGCATTAGCGATCAACAAGGATTTTCCTGTACGCAGCACATGCGCCGTCAATCCGTTTCCAACCGGGATCTCTCTGGAAGTCAGGGGATCGACTTCATCCACAAAATAGGCAAAGGTGATGTTCTGAGGCGCCGCATTGTATAAAGCAATATAAAAATTTCTGGCCGGCATGACCGTGCCCACGATCGCATGGATTTTTGGGAGTAACGCATCCAGATTTTCAGCTTCGTCTGCGGCTCGGGCGATCTGGTAAACAGCCTCCTGCAAAAGCTCCTTATGTGCCCCGGCTCCAGGGGGGATCGATTCCGCACCCGGTTGCGCATTGGCGCGCACTAAAACCGACCGAAGGACGAGCGGCAGCCGTTCGATCTGTTTTCGAGACGTGAGGACATAATCTGCGATCACTCCCCCCTCAAGCAGTTGCAAAGCGTCCGCTTCTGATTTTTCGTCCACCAACAAGACAACCGGCGCGTCGAAACCGCCCTTTGTGATCGCATGAAATACACCCTTTACGGACAGATCCAAAACGAGAATCTCAGATTCGCCTATGGTTCTTCCCGGTCCAGCCAGGGATTTCATGGCCAGGATGCCATAATCGATCTTCACCAGATCCAGCGAATCCAAAAGGATCTGCCGATACTTCGCTGACCGCTTCATCACCAAACCGATTTTGATAGCCATCCAGTCAATACTACGCTAAAATTCGAAAAACTCGAATTGTAGAATAATTTCAAATCTCGGACAAAAAAACCGGGCTGCGCCTGGCCGCCAGGCAGGTAAGAACACCCGGGCAGTTTCGTCTAGTGTCTGACGGAGGCTAGAATGTCTAACGCCGCGGAATTATCTGATCTGTACAACTTGACGCCCTCCAGCATTACCGTTTACAGCACGGTTTGGTGCCCGGACTGCAAACGGGCTAAAAAGTTTTTCGGTGAGCACCGGGTCCAGTATGTAAGCATTGATATAGAAGAAAATCCCCAGGGCGTGGCGTTCGTGGAGCAGATCAATAAAGGCTCACGGGTTATCCCGACCATTATCTTTCCCGACGGGGAGATCCTGGCTGAACCTTCGAATGCCCAATTGGCCAAAAAGCTTGGGTTACAGACGAAAGCCGAACTCGAATATTATGATGTCATTATCATTGGCGGCGGACCTGCCGGTTTGACCGCCGCCCTTTATCTGGCCCGCGAAGGCATGGACACGCTTGTGATCGAGAAGGGCGGACTGGGCGGCCAGGCAGGCATCACCCAGATATTGGATAACTTCCCGGGTTTCGACGAAGGCATAGCAGGCAGTGAATTTGCGGATAGATTAGGCAGGCAGGCGAAAAGATATGGCGTTGAGATCCTGCAGGCACAGGAAGTGATGGAGATCGAGCGGGACGGCGTTTACCTGGAAGTTCGCACCGGTGCGGATGTCCACTATCATACAAAAGCCGTCCTGCTGGCCAGCGGGGCACGCTACCGCCGGTTGGAGGTACCGGGCGAAGATGAGTTGGTCGGCATCAACGTTCACTTCTGCGCGACCTGCGACGGTGCCTTCTACAAAGGGAAAAAAGTGCTGGTTGTCGGAGGCGGCAACAGCGGCTTTGAGGAAGGACTCTTTCTGACAAAATTTGCCACGCAAGTGGATATCCTGGTCAACGGATCTGAACCGAAAGCCAGCAAGATCCTGCAAGACAAGGTAGCTGAGCAAGCCAACATGCAAGTCTTGCTGAACCACAGCATCCGTGAATTGCGCGGCGGGAATAAGCTGGAAGGGATCGTGGTCGAAGATAAATCCACAGGCGAGTCGAAGACCTTGAATTACGATGGCGTCTTCGTGTTCATCGGTGTTATGCCCAACAATGACCTTCTCAAAGGCAAGACTGAACTGGACCCGGCAGGTTTTCTCAAGACGGATTTCATGATGACCTCCCTGCCGGGCATATTCGCAGCCGGCGATGTCCGTTCGGGATCCACCAAGCAGGCGGCATCGGCTACCGGCGAAGGCGCGACGGCCGCCCTGGCGATACGCGAGTATTTAAAGACCCTCGGCGATTAGGCTCTGTTTTTTTAGTATTTATCTGGAATTGCGAAAGATATCGATCTATCCGCAGATTACGCAGATTTCACAGATTTTTTGTTCAATCGGCGCAATCTGCGACA
>CAYUUJ010000312.1:0-3859 GCA_964447845.1 uncultured Anaerolineaceae bacterium | reverse complement strand
AACGGGTTAATTCGATCAACGGGCTGGTTAGCCAACTCGCGATCCGAATCGTGGCGATCAAGGCAAAGATCAGTATCGCTACCACGATGCCCAGGCTTTGAAGCAGGGTATTCAGGGTCTCCTGGGCGATATTCTCTTTTGCAATAATTGCATCCGCCAGCATTTCATTCGTAGGCACGATGATCGCCAGGCTGTAACCAACTTCTGGGATCGGACGATAGATGATAAAGCGCTCGGAGCCTCCGAGTGAGATCGTTTGAAAGCCGCTAACGCCGGAGTTCATCTCCGTCAGCACCTGCGAAAAATCTTCAGATACCGTACTGATCTGCGTCTGATCCAGTGATTGACCCAGGGGAAAAGATTCCGGGTTGATTTCAAAATCCTGGTATCCGGCTTCCGGGAGCGCGATCAGTCTATTTTCCCGGTCGATAAGAAATGCATACCCTGTTTCACCGACCCGGATATCGGACACAAGGTTGGTTATTCTGACAAGTTGGATATCCATCGCGATAACGCCGCGGAATCTGCCGTCAGGGTCGTAAACAGGGGCGCCGTTTGTGATGACCAATCCATTAAGGGCTGGGTCTTGATACGGCGCAGACCAAACGGCTCCGGCAGACGGGTTCTGGGGGGGCGCAGCGGCCGTGAACCACGGCCTTTGCGTTACATTAAAATCAGCCGGCAAAATGGACGCCAGATCTATATTCGGATAATAAACCGTTTCTCCCTTGGCGCCACCAAAGTAGATCGCGATCGCATCGGCATTCCCTTCGAGCACTGTAGGTGCAAAGAAGTCCAACTGCTTGACTGTATTCAATTCGGATACCAGTGCATCCGAGATTACAGCCTGCGAGGGGATGAATATCGAGGCAGGGTCGGAGTTGGAATTATCCCAGCTGCCTGCGGGTAGTCGTGATAAGGCTACACGCGCATCCCAATAAGTTCCCGGAGCGAACACAGACTCGCGTGCGATCAATCGTTCTGTAGTCGACTTGACGCCTAGCAGGCTTTCCCTCATTGACAGGAAAAACTCATTCAGACTGTTGGCGTTGATCGTGATCGTGGATTCCAAATCCGTTTTGGCTTCCTCTAACACGCTCATGTCCAGTTGATCGGCCTGCAGGGCATTGGTAACCTGTACCCGGTAATACATATAGTAACCAAGGATCGCGATCGCCAAAGCCGCGATCAACATATTCCCCAGGATCAACTTTGAGCGCAGAGTCATCCCACCCCGGGCGGGAGTCATTTGTGGAGCGCTGGCAGGCAGAGGTGAAATTTGCTGTTGAGCCATGGATGGAAATTAACCTCGAGCCTTTCCAAGCCTTTGTGTACCTATCTTGCCCTCTTGAGTCGGGCCGACATAGACAGATACTTCTGCAACGTCTGGAAGTTGACTTAGTTCGCGCGTGGCGGTCTGGATCAGCGTGTCGAAGTCCAGCGTGCGCCCAAGCCGGGTGGTAATTTCACCGAGTGTCTGTTCCTCGGCAATTCGCCGATTGGTCTCTTCCAGCAAACGGTTGTTATCCAGGGCCAGGGCGACCTGCCGGGCCACATCCTGGATCAACTCCTCTTCCCGATGTGACCAGTCAGCCGCATTTTCTTTACGCTGCATCTGGATCACTCCGATTTGCTGCCCATGCAAAATCAACGGAAGCTCTATGAGCTTTCCTTTTTTGCTCAACGAAGCCTCGGAGGTGGCGCGGATACCAAGTGGTGTATATTGATATGCCACTGTGCGTCGTTTGAGATAATTCTGCCAGGCTTCCCTGGTTTGCTTGAAGGTCACCGCTTCAAGCTGACCGATCACGGATTGGGTGTCGGTGAACAGTCTCGCGTTCTCGATCGCGATCGCCAACTGGTCCGCCAGCGTTTGCATGACGTCCACGTCTTCCTGTTGGAAGGCGTGTGGTTTTTCAGACTGGATGTCCAGGACGCCGATCAACTTATCGCGCACGATCAGCGGGAGCGCCATCTCGGATGAGGTAAGCGGAAGAAAAGGATTATTGAAAAATACGGCATCCGCTCCAACGTCCAGGGCGACGCGCGGCCGGAGCTGCTCAGCCACGTAACCCACGATTCCTTGTGCGCCGATTTCGAGCCTGTGTCCGCTTTCGAGCATCTTTTGTCCGCCTTCTGAGGAGGCGGCTTGTAAGACGGCATAACGGCTGTTTTCATCGACCAGGAATAAGCCTACGTGATAAAACTCGAACTGTTCTGAGGCCAGCCGCACAGTATTTTGAAGCAGTGTATTGAGATCGCGGATCTCGGTGATCTGCTTGGCAACTTCCGAGGCTGCCCGAAGTTGATTGGTTTTACGCCATACGTCGAGGGAGTGTGTAATATTGCTTTTTTCTAATTCGTTCTTTTCTTTCTGGATTGTTTCAATGCTGGTTTGAGTGTCATCCTGCGCCTTCTGAACACGCTCGAAACGTTCCAGGAGGAATCGGCCTGCCAGAACGATGATCACGGCCACCACCAGGAAAACGGAGGTGCCGATAAACCAGGTGCCCAGATCTGCGGGGATTGAAACCTGCCATTGACCCGTCGAAACCAGCCAGCCGGTTATCAATATGGATATAGTGACGGCCAGGGTTGAGAAAACGGCTCCGCCTGTCGAGAACAGGAAACCCGCCAACACAATGAACGCCGCAAAGTAAATCCGTGAATCACCGAGTATGCCGGCAGCCAGCAGGTCCCTCAATCCAAGTCCAAAGACCAACAACGTTAGAAGGGCCGCCCGATATAAGTAGGGCAGGCGGACGAACAACAGCAAAAGCACACCGGCATAAATGGCCACGTAGATCGGGGTGAAGGGGCTGACCGCTCGGGTGAGGACGCCGATGATGACCGCGATCAAGCCCAGGATCGCTCCGCCGCGCAGAACCAGGTTTAGAAGGTCCTCGCGCCACTGCTGAAGGGCGACTCCCGTGGTGTTGGTTATGGCTACATTTGACATTTCATTATTCCACTCTTAATTCAATGGCGGCTTCATCGGTTTCAAGCGCCCGGCCCAGTTCCCGGATCGCTGTTTGCAGAATGCCGTCAATGGATGTGGCGGACCACACCTTGGCGGTAATATCTGCGAGCAAATGATCCCTTGCAGCCGCGGCCTGGCTTTCCTCTAACAAGCGGGCATTTTCCAATGCCAGCGCGGCTTGAGCAGCGACCGCTTCAATAATGCTGCGTTCCTCCGGTGTCCAGCCTGCAGCTCCACCGGTCAGTTTGATCTCGCCTATCTTCTGATCACGCAAGGTGAGCGGTACCGCGATGCGAATATCGCCTTCAGCCTCATCATCCCCGACCGTGTACCCAAGGGAAGGATACTCGCTGGTCAAGGCGTCCCACGATGTTTTCAGATAGCTCCTCTGGCTGGCCTTCATTTCCTGCACGCTTTCCTGTGTTTCAGCATATAAGCGGGCATTTTCCAAAGCAGCTGCCACCTGGTTGGCCATATTTTGAAGTGTTTTTATTTCCTGAGGTCCAAAGGTGGTTTCATTCGTGGAATGTACATCCAGCACACCAAAGATCCGATCGCCGATCACCAGGGGCAGTGCAACCTCTGAGCGTGTATATGGCAAAAGTGGGTTCTGGGTTTGTGCGTCGGCATTTTGAAGGGAGGTTTGCATCTGACGGGAGGAGATCGAGAGAGCGATCAGATTTCTTTCGCTTAGATCAATTCTATGCTTGTTGGCTAGTAGAACCTGTCCTGCCGCCCCGGTGGCACCTCTCAACTCAGCCCATCTTTCTGATTGATCGATCAGATATAACGCAGCGAAATAATATCCAAATCGTTCGCCGATCTGGTTGACGACTTTCTCGACCAACTGGCCCAGATCTTGAATAAGGAGGGCAGCCT
>CAYUUJ010000311.1:0-3865 GCA_964447845.1 uncultured Anaerolineaceae bacterium | reverse complement strand
CACAAACCGACCTTCACGCCCGGCGTGGAAATGGGTGATTTCGTGATCGTACTCAATGCCGAGCGCGTAACGGTGACCGGCACACGCACCCGAAGCCGCATGGATACGAAGATCTACTACCATCATTCCGGTTATCCCGGCGGTATCAAGTCGGTTTCGCTGCGCGATCAGCTCAAGCGGCATCCCGACCGCGCTCTGCGGGACGCCGTGTGGGGCATGCTTCCGCACAACCGCATGGGCCGTTCGCTCCTGCGCCGTCTCAAGGTGTACGCCGGTTCCACCCATCCTCATGGGCTTCAAAACCCTGAGGCTCTGAAGTAGAAAGGAATATCGCAATCATGTCTGTTCAATATTATGAAGGCATCGGCCGCCGCAAGGAAAGCACTGCGCGCGTGCGTTTGATGAACGGCAGCGGCAAGTTCGTGGTCAATCAGAAGGAAGCTGTGGCGTATTTCACGCGGCTGGGAGATCTGCAGGACATCCTGAGGGCTTTCAACGCGGTCGGCCAGGATAGCAAGAAATACGACTTGAGCGTCGTGGTGAACGGCGGCGGCACGACCGGTCAGACAGAAGCCGTGCGATTGGGCCTGGCGCGAGCGCTGGTGCTGATCAACGGCGATTGGACCTCTGCGCTGCGCAAGCACGGTCTTTTGACACGGGATGCACGCGTCAAGGAACGCAAGAAACCCGGTCTCAAGCGCGCCCGCAAGGCACCGACGTATACAAAACGCTAGAAAAAACAAAAAGCAAAAGAGCAATAGAGCAATAGAGCAAAAAACGTAAAACGTAAAACGTAAAACGTACACAGGTAAAACGTAATTCGTGAGATAAGATCTACGAATTACGTTTTACGTTTTAATTCCAGGAGATTCTTATGGACTTCACTCTCGCAAGCTCCCTATTCGAGACCCTTCGACTCGTGCCGCCCTCGAAATTGGTCCTGCTCGAAGCAGAGGCTTTACGCTCCGCGCATGTTCCGACATTCCCGGCGGATTGCACAGCCCTGGTTATGGGGGTTGATTCGCAGGAAATGGCCGGGCAATTGGCGATCATATTGGCGGCCATTTTCCCCAGGGAACACATCGTTCAGGTCGTGGCCGGCGGACAGGCCAGCGCACGAAGAATTGCGGAACTGGGACAGCTTGAAGGTTTTTCCAAGTCTACATGCCTGTATATCCCTGCGCTCGAAGATGGGACATCCTTCGAAGCATTCACCGAAATCGTTGCCCATCTGCGGGCGCCGAACGGCTGTCCCTGGGACCGCGAGCAAACGCATGCCTCTTTGCGTACACATCTGCTGGAGGAAACCTACGAAACGCTGGCCGCCATCGACAGCGGGGACTTTGAGTCCATGCGCGAGGAGTTCGGTGACCTGCTTCTTCAGGTAGTCCTACAAACCCAGATCGCCTCGGAGGAAGGTCAGTTCACGATCACCCAGGTGATAAAAAACATATACGACAAACTGGTCCGCCGGCATCCGCACGTGTTTGGGGATGTAAAAGTAAACGGGGTGGAGGGTGTGCTGGCAAATTGGGAGAAGTTGAAGGAAAAGGAGAGAGGCAAGAAGAAAGAGGGGAAGGGGCTGTTGGACGGCGTCCCGGTGGCACTGCCTGCCTTGAGCCAGGCGCAGGAATATCAGGATCGGGCAGCGCGCGTCGGGTTCGACTGGCCGGAGATCGAAGGCGTGCTGGATAAGATCGCCGAAGAGATCCAGGAAGTTAAAGAAACTGAAAACCCCGAACACCTGGCAGAGGAGCTGGGCGACCTGCTCTTTGCATTGGTTAATCTGGTGCGTTGGAAAAATGTGAATGCCGAGGCCGCTCTGCGGGAAACGAACGCCAAGTTCAAGCGTCGATTCCGGCATGTAGAGGACGGGGCGCTAGCTCAGAAAAAACCACTATCAGAATTGTCGTTGGACGAGATGGATGCGCTGTGGGAAGCGGGCAAGAAAAAAGAACGCTAACGGTTTGCTTTTTCGGTGGTCTGGCGAGCGGGACTCTTCTTGGGAGCAGGATTCTTTCGAGATGTGGAAAATGCCAGTGAATCGAGCAGACTCTCAGCCGCCGAAGTGAAGCGTAGGGATCGCTCGATTTGTTAGACTTTTTGGATAGGTGCAACTTAAGACTTTACCTGATTTCACCTTTTACGCGCTTATCTTCTATATTCAAGAACTTTTCAATTTATTCTTAGATAAATAATGCTTGCTCGCTATTATCCAGACCGGAAAGAAATTTTATATTTCTCCGTTCACTTGTTATGGCATGCACAGCAAAGGTATGATTTCCATAACGACTACCGGGAAACTCATCCCTTTTGCTTATTTAGTAAGTTCACTTTACTTTATTTAGGCTGTTTCTACGCTTACTTTGAGTGGCACCGCGCGGCTGATTGAATCGCCAACGGGTGAGTGTTTTTCCGCCCACGTAACGAGTTCGTGCAACTTTTCTTTGGATACCCCGGCTCCGCCAAGTTTGACATGCACCTGAACATTCAAGGGGCCAGCAGGAATCGAATCGTCCATTTGTAGTAGGCCTCGGTTATCAGATGTGCTTCCAACAGTAACTTCAAGAGTCGTCAGAGTGATTCCAAGCTCTGCTGCACGCATGGCGATCATGGTAGCGTCACAAGTAGCCAATGCTGCCCGAAGCAGCCAGCCTGGGGTTGGAGCAGTCGCACCACCACCAATTCCCTTTGGCATATCACTGACCAGTTCTGCCCCGTTGACTCCAGTTGCTCGACAGCGTAACCCGTCTTCAACCATGGCTGTAGCAGTTTTATCTTCTGAAATTGCCTTATCTGGGTTTGAAGTGTAGTATTGGATCACACCTTTCACGGACTCTTGAATTTGCTGATTGGACATGTTATTCTCCTTATGATAATTGGAAACAAACATACTTATACGTTGGTGAGTAGTTGGATCTAATTGGAAATAGGTTTGACCATGTTTTCCAGTGTTCTTGACAGAATGAATCTGCATAACTAATTATAGGTAGAATCATGCGTCCGCTTTCTCAAAATCGATGAACAAAATCCATTAATTCTGTGTCAATCCTTGGCTACCCATTGGCGATGATTCTTCATACCAGCCCTCGCTTCTGCAATGCTGCGCGGGTCATGGGGCGCAGATCGGCGGCATAGGTGCAGGTACGGCGATACGTCTTCTCGCTCCACTGGCGAGCCTGACTATGGTATTCGTTCATTGCAGTTTCCCAAATAGAATCTTCTCTCAACCATCGGTTAAGCGAATCTGCGAGGAGGGCTGCATGAGTCGTGGCATGATCAATACCCATACCGCTCCATGGATCCATGATCTGATGGGCATCGCCCACCAAAGCCCAGCCAGGACCGTAGGGCACGCGTTGGTAACATGGAATATTCCCCGTGCCTTTGACATCCGCGATTACCTTCGCCCTGCGAAGCCGAGGAGCAAGTAGCGGGAGCGATTCGAGATGCGCTTGTATTCGTTTCAACGGTTCTTTTTTGAATGAGGGAAAGTCACTAATTGGCATGCTGACGGCAACCAATGTCAGGTTTGCATCGGTGGGGAAGACGTAGGTGAGCGTGTCCCCCAGGAAATGATGCTCAGCGGTTGGCTTCTCCATAGAGTCGAGACCCTGATAATACGTGTAATACATGCACCGTTGCACGGGAGAGGATGTCTCGTAGGCTGGATTGAGGGCTTTGGCAAGCGTTGAATATAACCCATCTGCACCGATTACGACCCGTGCGCTGGCTTCACTCGTCCCCCCCTGCTCGTTCCATCGTACGCCTGTCACGCGTCCATCTCTCCAGATTAAATCTTTGACAAGGGCACCCTCACGGATTTCGACATTCGGTTCGCGTCTGGCGCGCTGGAAGAGGATCC
>CAYUUJ010000310.1:0-3879 GCA_964447845.1 uncultured Anaerolineaceae bacterium | reverse complement strand
CCAGACGGCGAGCCGTCACATCTGCCTGCACGTTGAAGCCGATGATGATGGCCTGGGAGGCTGAAGCCAGCATAATATCGTTATCGCCGATATTCCCCGTTTCCGCGTATAGAATATTGATCCCGATCTCGCCCTGGCCCAGCTTGTTCAACTCGCCCATGATCGGCTCGAGCGAACCCTGCACATCCGCCTTGACGATCAGATTTAATTCCTTGGCCTCTCCGGACTTCACGCTGTCGAAGATGTCTTCCAGCGAAACCTTCTTAACCTGGACCGAGTCCTTGGCCGTCTGCAGACGTTCATCCACGATCTGGCGGGCTTCCTTTTCGGTCTCAACCACCTGGAATACATCGCCGGCCGCCGGCACGTCATTCAAGCCCATGACCGCCACGGGCGTGGACGGCCCTGCTTCCTTAACCGGCTTGCCTTTATGATCTGATACGGCGCGAAGTTTACCGTAAGCTTTTCCGGCCACGACGATGTCCCCGGCTTTCAGGGTTCCATTTTGCACCAGCAGTGTGGCGATCGTGCCCTTGGTCTTATCCACTTCCGCTTCGATCACAGTGCCGATCACTTTACCTTCAGGATTGGCGCGGATCTCAATGTTATCTGCCACCAGCAAAATGCCTTCCAGCAGATCGTCTATGCCCTGCTTCAGTTTGGCAGACACAGGCACAACCATCGTATTACCGCCCCAATCGTCCGGGACAAGCTCTAATTCAGCCAGTTGCTGTTTGACGCGTTCGGGATTGGCGTTGGGTTTATCGATCTTGTTGAGCGCAACGACCATCGGGACGCGTGCCGCCTTGGCATGCGCGATGGCTTCGCGCGTCTGCGGCATCACGCCATCGTCGGCCGCCACCACCAGGATGACAATGTCCGCGCCCTGCGCGCCGCGCGCCCGCATCTGCGTGAACGCGGCATGACCGGGCGTATCCAGGAACGTGATCAGGCGGCCCTTTTGCTCCACCTGGTACGCGCCGATGTGTTGTGTGATCCCGCCGGCCTCGCCTTCAGCCACATTCGTCTCACGGATCGCATCCAATAGACTGGTCTTGCCGTGGTCCACATGACCGAGGATGGTCACGACCGGCGCGCGATTGATCAGCTTGGAAACATCTTCATCCGCGATCCTCTGCCGCCAGAGCGGCACTGCCCCTGTTTCCTCCAGTTGAACTTCTTCAACCGCCTGGGCGACAGCTTCAAAACCATACTCGGCCACCACAATCGCGGCGGTGTCAAAATCAATCGCCTGATTGATGGAGGCCATCACGCCATTCGTCATCAGTTTTTTGATGATCTCGATGGGACTTTTTTCGATCTTCTGCGCCAGGTCACGGATGATGATGCTGGACGGAAGTTCGAGCTTGCTTTCTTTTACGGGCACGCCGCTGGCTGTCGAGGCACGAAGGGTGTTTTCATTATCACTCATGGGCCACCTCCTGAAAAAAAATCGCTTCCTGAATGAGCCTATTCCGGGCTCTAAAATTGGAAGCCAGTGCCTGCCAGTGAGTGAAAGCGACGATCGGTCACATGGCAGTCTACCCGCTGATCGGAGCCGCCCCCTGCTCCTCGGGCAAAGTCTTCATATAGGCTTCCAGACGTATTCGGTCTTCAGCGCTCAATTCCACTTGCAAAGCGTATGCCAGGCCGCCTTTCAACGCATTCTCCCAGCACTCGCGTCGATCATGCAAGTAGGCTCCGCGCCCGGCTTGTTTGCTGGTGGGGTCCACACTCACACCTTCAGGCGTCCGCACGAGACGGATCATCTGCCGCTTGGCGATCACCGTACGGCATCCCACGCACGTGCGCTGGGGGACATGTTTTGGCCGCTGAACAGGTTTCTTGGACACGTTCCTTTAACTCTCCCTCCCCGATTGCAGGAGGGACAACTACGATCATTCCTCGTCGAGGCTGTCTTCTCCACCGCGTTTGTGGATCTTGCGGCCGACAACCTGACCAAGATTTTCATCGAACTCGAGTTCAACACTCTTCTTCTTGCCCTTCTTGCCTTTCTTCTTGTCAGCGGCATCTTCTTCAGTGCCCGCGGCGGCAGTCTGAAAGATCTCGGGCTTCAAGGTGAACAGCTCATCCAGGGAGACGCCATCTTTGGCGAACTCGCCTTCTTCTTCATCATCTTTCTCAGCGTCTTTGCCTTTGGCAGAGGACGGCTTCGCTTCGAGCTGGACCTCGGCCTGTTCCTCCACCGTGGGCGCTACCTCCGCTCCAACGGCTTCGGCCACCTGCGCCAGCGGAGACTCTTCCACCACTACGGGTTCGGGCTCGGGCTCGGGGAATGTGAGGGCTGCGATCGCTTCTTCGATGTTCTGCATGGCCTTCGGTCCGATGCCGGCCAGGCCAAGCACTGAATTCGGATCCGACTTCAACGTCATCATCAGATCACCGACGTTTTCAAAGCCGGCTTCGGTGAGGATATTGAAGATGTGCTCTTTGATGCCCGCCTGGTCCAGCGGCATCTTGAAGGCCGGGTCCGGAATTTCGGCGCGCAGCGCGGCCACTTTTTCTTCCTCAAGGCGTGCGGCTTCCTCTTTGATCTGAATGGTCCGGCGTTCGACGCGGTCCACGAACTGTCCGAGGGCCGTGTATTCTTCCGGAGTCACCGGACGATTCTCGGCCTTCTTGGCCAGGATCGCCTCGATCTGTGGCATGGATTCAACGGCAGCCGGCAGCAAGGCCGCCAGTGCGGAATCATTTTGCAATTTGCCCAAGGCGTCCCCAGCCGCCTCGGTCAGGGATTTAATGTCGATGCGCCAGCCGGTCAGCTTGGCGGCCAGGCGGGCGTTCTGCCCATCGCGGCCGATCGCCAGGCTGAGCTGGTCTTCCTGTACAACGACAGTTGCGGTGCGGCTGCCTTCCGTCTCGGAAAGATACACGCCGCTGACGCGCGCCGGGCTGATGGCCTTGGAAATATATACAACAGGATCCTGATCCCATTGAATAATGTCGATCTTCTCATCGTGCAGTTCTTTGACGATCGCCTGAATGCGCACGCCTTTGATGCCTACACAGGCGCCTACCGGGTCCACGCCGGCCTGGGTCGCCGAAACAGCCACCTTGGCGCGCGCGCCCGGTTCGCGGGCGATGGCCCGGATCTCGACCACACCATGATAGATCTCGGGAACTTCGTTCTCGAGCAAGCGGCGCAGGAAATTGCGATGCGCCCGCGAAAGAATGATCTGCGGACCGCGCGAGCCGTCTTTTACTTCCAATACGACGGCGCGCACGCGATCGTGCAGTTTGAGCCGCTCACCCGGGACCTTCTGGTTGTTCGGCATGATACCTTCGGCCTTCATATCCAGGCCGAGGGTGGCGCCTTGTTGAGCATTGATCGCCTGAACCACACCGCTGACGATCTCGCCCACCTGGCGTTCGAAGTATTGCATCTGGTTGGAACGCTCCGCCTCGCGGATGCGCTGTTGGATCACCTGTCGGGCGGTCTGCGCAGCCACACGGCCAAAGTCAGCGGGCGTCGATTCAACGATCACCATGTCGCCCGGTTGGGCTTCCGGGTTGACCTTGAGCGCCTCTTCGAGGATGACTTCCGTGTTGGGTTCCTGCACATCTTCGACCACTTCCTTCTCGGCGAAGATGGTTACCTTTCCGCTTTCGGGGTCTACTTTCGCCTCGATCTGCTGCGCGGTAGACGCGTTGACAGCCCGCCGATAAGCCGAAACCATCGCGGACTCTATTGCTCCCATAATGATGTCTTTGGAGAGCTGTTTTTCTTCCAGCACTTCGTTGAAGGCCAGGGCGAATTCGTTCTTAGACATGCTTCTTGCTCCCTTACTTCGGTGACAGGGTATTACAAGCAGAAAAGTGGGGGTTGCCCACTTCTCGATGCTTCCAGTATTGGTCGTG
>CAYUUJ010000309.1:0-3880 GCA_964447845.1 uncultured Anaerolineaceae bacterium | reverse complement strand
ACTGGCTGGATGCGCACGTACGGAGTGCTGTGCCAAGAGCAGAAAAATGAACTTTGCTCACGCACGGTCCGCGACCCTGCGACTTCTCTGTAAAATACGGCGGTCTCAGACGCCGTTGAGCAGGAGTGCATGGGGTAAGATAAGAAAAGCATAAATTTTTCAACATTTCATAAGTAGTGAGGAAAAGCATGGGCAAACATCATGAAGGAATGAGCAGACGGGAAATGCGCCGCGAAAACCGGCGCCGTGCCGGACAACGCACCCGCTTGATCTGGATCGGTGTGGTGATTCTGATCGCAGCCGCGGCGGCATTTTTATTGATCTATCCGACACTCCGGCCGGTCGGTACGATCGTGACCGCCGAGCCTTTCGAACGTCCGCAGGCGCTGGCCAACACAGCCGGCGACCCGGACGCACCCATCCGGATGGAAGAATTCGCAGATTTCCAGTGTCCCTTCTGCAGGCGATTCTATGAGGACACCGAAAAGGAACTCGTGGATACATATATCGCCACAGGCAAGGTGTATTTCGTTTTTCGTTCCTTTGGTGAGTTCATTGGAAGCGAGTCGCGTGGCACTGCGGAAGCGGCATACTGCGCCGGCGACCAGGATAAGTTCTGGGAAATGCACGACATCATCTTCGCGAACCAGACGGGAGAGAACGTGGGCGCTTTCACCAACCGCCGCCTGGTGGCCTTTGCCGAAACGATCGAACTGGACATGGATACATTCCGCTCCTGCTTCAATGGCGGCAAATTCAGCGCCCAGGTGGATCAGGATTTCCTGGATGGCCGCACTGCCGGCATCTCGGCCACCCCGTCGTTTGTCATGAGCTATGTCGTCAATGGCGAGACGAAGAGCGTACTCATCCAAGGTGCGCAGCCATTCAGTGAGTTTCAGGCTCAGATCGAGGCCGCGCTGGTTGAGATGGGACTTCAATAAAACGTAAGAGCGTAAAACTTAAAAAGGGCTCGGCTGATGAGGCTGAGTCCTTTTTACGTTTATTCGTTATTGCAAAAAAGGATGGGATGACCTTGCCCGGTTGATCATCCAGACTTGGCAGGTGTGTTTTTGTGTTCCGTCATGGCTGTGACCTGCTCGATGATCCGTGTGAAGACTTCTTCGGTTGGCACGCCGGGCGTGCCGGGGGTAATGATGTCGTGCGGCATTTTCATCGCTCTCACGAAATGGTAGGCGCTGACGCGACCAACTGCATTACGGCTCCATCCCTTGTACAGATTATTCAACTCAGTGTTACTCACAGCGGGTTCCGAATCGTTGATCATTATGAGGATATGTCCTGCAGCTGGCGGTTGCCTGCGCGACTGGGCTTTCACTGCCAGCCCCAGGCGCAGCACCTGTGCTAACGAGCTCATTGGATAGCGCGGGTAGGCATAGAAGATGCTGTATGGGTTTTCTGCCTTTGTGCGCGGATCCCACCAGATAAAGAAGTGCGGCAGAGCTGTGAAAATGCGGATGAATGGGGTTGTCAGGAAAGAGGGCAGAAACGCGAGTCCTATACAGGCTGCCAGCGGCACCGCAAAATCCACATCGGCGCGATTCTGGCCCAACCAGGCAGCGATCGTGCCGCCACCAGAAATTCCCAATACGGTTACTTTCTCGCCCAGCCCTCTGGCTACATCCAGGGAGCGATCCCCGTCCGAAGCCATGTCTTCAGCAGTCAGGTTTTTTAACTCATCGGTCAGGCGGTCCGCCCGTCCGTGATGATCCAGGCAGGGGATGAAGACGTTGTACCCTAATCCATAGAATCGTAGCCCAAGCTCGGCGAACTGCTCCGGACAGGTGGTGTAACCATGGAAAATAAGCACTGCGTGTTCCGTTTTTCGCCCATGCGAAAACAGTTTCGATCTGCAGACGTCGTGCAACCCAAGATCATCCTCCCGGATTCTCCAGGCCTCCAGCGCTTTGAGCGCCGCGTCGTAATCTACGGCCGGGTTGGGGGAGGAGGTTAATCCACCCGTCTTGATCGGCCAGACCAGCCAGACGATCAGTGCAATGAGCGCGACCCAGACGATGAGCATATATATTCCTGAGGAAATTGCGGGAGTTAAGGATTAGCGCCATCGCTCGACTATCAGCGCCTACACTTCTTAGAAATTTTTCCTAGCGGATGAGGGAGAGTATCCAAACAATTAAAGGGGCGATGGCAAGCGCCGGCAAAAAATTTCCGATCCGGATCGGTTTGATCTCCAGCAGACTGCTGATCGCAAGCCCAAACAGTATCACGCCTCCGGTGGCGGTCATTTCAAGAATGCGCGCATCCGTGGCTGCCAGGCCGGCGCCCGGGGTGGACAGGAGTCCGCCCATTTGAGCTGCCAGTAGGCTGAGGCCGCCCTGAAAGATCAGGACGGTGAGCGAAGAAAACAACACACCCACGCCCAGGCTGGAGGCGAAGGCCATGGCGGCGAAACCATCCAGCACGGATTTAACGGCCAGCAGGTTGTAATCGCCGCGCAGCCCGTCGTTGATCGAACCGAGGATCGTCATCGGGCCGACGCAGAACAGCAGGGAGGCGGTCAGGAAGCCGCGTACGAATCGGGAACCCCCTACAGGGACTTTGGCGGTACCAGCCTCGGGTCCGAGGGAGAAGCGCTGTTCGAGGACCCGGCCCAGGTTTTGGAGTCCGTCCTCGATCCTCCACCATTCCCCCAGCAATATCCCGATCAATAGACTGCTGAGCACGATCAACGGGTTGCCGGTCTGTGTGAACATCTGCAAACCCATGGCGGCCGTGAAAAGACCCATGCCGGCTACCACGGTCTGCTTGAGCTTGTCGGGGATGCGCGCGCCAAAGAGCAGGCCCAGCGCGCCGCCGATCAGGACGGTGGCGACGTTTAACAATGTACCCGTCATAAGTTCATCGAGGATTCACCATAGTGCACACTGTGTGTCATTTTTCTCCATGTGCACTGTGGTGAATTCATTCCTTTGCCAGGATGGTCTTCTTTCCGGCGGATTTATTTTCAAGCAGTTCGAGCACGAAACATAAAGAGGACAGACGATTGAGATATCGCTGCAGATCCGGGTTGGTAATCTCGCCATCGTCGAAGAGCATCACCACACGCCGTTCGGCGCGCCGGATGATGGCGCGCGCCAGCGAGAGCGCTGCGCCGCCGGGCGTATCACCCGGCAGGATGAATTCCTTGGGTATTTCCACCAGTCGGCTGATCGTTTCAGTCTGTTCTTCCAGCCAGCGCACGCGGCCTTTGTCGATGGCGCGGAAACGCTCGGCGTTGGCCGGCGTTGCGGCCACTTCCGCCATGAATTTATACAGATCGCGTTGGATCTCGACCAGGATCGGCGTTGTCTCGGATGCGATCACCTGTGTGCGCGCCAAGCCCAGCGCGGCTGAGCCCTCGTCCAACGCACCCAGCGCCTCCATGCGCGCATGATATTTAGGCACGCGTCCTTCGCCTAACAAGCCTGTCGTCCCGTCATCACCCTTTGCTGTATAAAAAGTCATGTGCGAATTATATACCATCCTTCATATAGGCTTCGCGAGGGATGCACTATAATTCAGTCAGACCGGCATGCTTCAATCCATCCACAAACAGATCACACGCCAGGCGCTCGAGTCATATTTCAGCGCCCGCGTCCTGGAAGCCATTACTCAAGCCAACCTGGGTCAGGATGCCCTGCGCGGCCAGTTCGGTCACGATGAATATCACTTCGACAACAACGCGTTTGAGAAAAGCCGCGCCTATGTGGAGCAGCAGCGCGGCCTCGTGATTTCAGCATTACAGGCGGATCAGGCAACTCAAGCCTGGGCTGCTTTTGGACGCCTGACCCATGCGGCCCAGGATTTTTACGCCCATAGCAATTACGTGGAATTGTGGCTGGCTGCGTATGGGGACTCAACC
>CAYUUJ010000308.1:0-3889 GCA_964447845.1 uncultured Anaerolineaceae bacterium | reverse complement strand
AACGGGCTTATAAACTGTAAGGGCGACCCAATGGGTCGCCCCTGCCAATATGCTTAAACCTCTTGGATTAACCCCCTCTTTCGGATTTGGCGACCGGCTTGGTCTCGCGACGCCCGGTCATATCGCCGCGGTGCGCGGCCCGTACGCGCGTTTCGCGCCGGTCTTTGCACAGCAGTCCGTGCGCGAAAACGCCCGCACCGGGCGCACGCCTCAAATTGTGATGGACGACGCGCAACGCGCCGTCGCGGCCGCCGGCTGGGACGCGCCCTGGGGCGCGGATGCCGATCATTTGAAGACCCTGGAAGACATCCCTCCGTTCGTGGAGGCGGGATATACGTTTTTCACGGTCGATCCCGGCGAACACGTCGACAACGCCGCCGATACCGATCCCCCGGCAGTATTGAAAGGAAAGGCCGCGGCCTTCGATTGGGACCAGCTCTCGGCCGTGTACCTGCGTCCAAACGACGCGCAGCCCGGGGGGCGGTTCGAGGCGGAGTCGTTGCAGCGCGCGGTCGTCAAATATGGAAAGGCGATCCGGCACGCAGCTGAGATGTATCTTCGCATCTCCCAGTTGAAGGATGGGTTCGATTTCGAAGTCTCGGTGGATGAGACCGATTCTCCCACCACAGCGCTTGAACATTTTTTCATCGCCAGTGAGCTGACGCGGCTGGGTGTGCGTTTCACGTCGCTGGCGCCGCGTTTCATCGGCCGTTTCGAAAAGGGCGTGGATTACATCGGCGACCTGGCCGCGCTGGATGCGGAACTGGCGGAACACGCTGCAGTCACCGCGCACTTCGGCACGTATAAACTCAGCCTGCATTCGGGTTCCGACAAATTCAGTGTGTACCCGCTGATCGCCAGGCACTGGGGCGAACGCATCCACGTAAAGACCGCCGGCACTTCCTACCTGGAGGCGCTGCGCGTGCTGGCGCGCCTGGAGCCGGACCTATTCGGCAGGATCTACGCTTTTGCGCGCGAACGATATGAAACGGACCGCCGGACCTATCACGTCTCCGCGCAGTTGGACAGGCTGCCCGGCGGAGATGACCTGCCAGCCCTGCTGGAGGATTTCCACGCGCGCGAAGTGCTGCATGTAACCTTTGGTTCGGTGCTGGCCGAATTTGGCGCGCAATTGAAAACGGCATTGGCGCGGCACGAACTGGCATATCAAAAGGGGATACAATCTCATTTCGAGAAACATCTGGGATTGCTCAAATAAAATCGATCATGAATCTGGATGAACTCCGCTCGCTCTACGATCTAACCGGGCAGACCGCCCTCATCACCGGAGGGGCGGGCGTGTTGGGGGGCGAGATCGCCCGGACGCTGGCCGGTTGCAACGCCAATGTGGCCATCCTAAGCCGGGAATTGGAACGGGCGCAGAACGTGATCGAACGCTTTCCGAAAAAAGTCATGGGCCGCGTCGTAGCCATCCAGGGCGATGTGCTCGAGGCGGAGACTTTACAACAGGCGCACGAGGCGATCAAAGCTGAATTCGGCGCGTTGGACATCCTGATCAATGCGGCGGGCGGAAACCATCCGTCTGCCACCACCTCCGCGGACCTTTCATTCTTCGACCTGCCCCCGGATGCCCTGCAGCACGTCGGCGATTTGAACCTGCTGGGCACGATCCTGCCCTGTCAGGTCTTTGGGCGCGGCATGGCAGAGCGCGGTCAGGGCGCGATCCTGAACGTCACCTCCATGAGCGCTCTTCGCCCGCTCACGCGCATCCCCGCGTATTCGGCGGCCAAGGCGGCGGTCGCCAATTTCACGCAGTGGCTGGCCGTTCACATGGCGCAGAATTATTCGCCGCGTATCCGTGTCAATGCGATCGCGCCCGGATTTTTTCTCACCGAGCAGAACCGCTTCCTGTTGACGGATAAGGACACCGGCGATTTGACGCCGCGCGGCTCGTCCATCCTCGCTCACACCCCGCTCGGGCGCTTCGGGATTCCCGAAGACCTGCTCGGCGCCACGCTGTGGTTGATCTCCCCTGCCGCATCTTTTGTCACCGGCGCCGTGATCCCGATCGACGGCGGATTCTCCGCGTTCAGTGGTGTGTGAGGACGGTTGTCAACGGATCGCTTCGCGAAACGGATGAACGGATGTATCAACGGATATCAACGGATATCAACGGATTTTTAAACGGATAACGGATGGAAACGGATTTTTATGATTGAAGCACAGGCGATTGCCGGGACCGGTTTGCTCTCTTCCGATACCATCAAAGAGACACTTCACAAGGGTCTGGCTGGAAAATTTGCGGGGCAAAAAATCCTGGTGCTGATCCCCGATCACACGCGCTCGTTGCCTCTGCCATTTCTGTTCCGCGCGCTGGTCGAAATCCTGCACGACGCCCGGCAGTTGGATTTCATTGTTGCGCTGGGCACCCATCCGCCGCTGAGCGAGGAGAGTCTCAATAAACTGGTCGGCCTCACGGCGGAAGAACGCAGCACTCAGTTCAAACACATCAGCCTGCTAAACCATGCTTGGAACACGCCCGCGGCGTTGACCACGCTGGGAGTCATCGCACAGGACGAGATCAAGGAGATCGCCGGCGGAAGCTGGCATGTATCCCTGCCCGATCAGGTGCAGGTGCGGATCAACAAAGCCGCGCTGGAATATGACCATGTGCTGATCCTCGGCCCTACGTTCCCACATGAAGTGGTCGGTTTTTCGGGCGGGGCCAAGTACCTCTTCCCCGGTATCTCCGGCGCCGAGATGATCAACGCCACCCACTGGCTGGGGGCGCTGGCGGGCGTGGTCGGGACGATCGGCATCAAGGACACGCCTGTGCGCGCCATGATCCACCGCGCAGCCGCCAAACTCCCCACGCCGCTCACGTTGATCGCGCTGGTGGTGGAGGATCATGATCTGAGCGGCTTGTTCATCGGCGACCACCTGACGGCCTGGGGCGCAGCAGCAGATCTCTCTGCCCAGCGTCACATCCGCTGGTGCGACAGGCCTTTCCGGCGCGTGCTCTCGCATGCGCCTCCGATGTACAACGAGTTGTGGACGGCCGCCAAGGCGATGTATAAGATCGAGCCGGCCCTGGCAGCAGGGGGCGAAGTGGTCATTTATGCTCCGCATCTGGACGAGGTCAGCCGTGTGCACGGCAAATACATCTACGAGATCGGTTATCACATCCTGCCTTATTTTCTGGACGATTGGGAACGCTTCAAACACATCCCGCTCGGCGTACTGGCGCACAGCACGCACTTGCGCGGTTCGGGTATCATGGTAAACGGACTCGAAAAACCCAACGCACACGTAACGCTTGCAAGCAAAATATCGGCCGCGGACTGCGCCCGGCTCAATTTGGGTTATCTCGATCCGGCGCGCGTCGACGCACATGAATGGCAGAACCGCGAGGACGAAGACATTCTCTACGTTCCCAAGGCGGGTGAGATTTTATATCGCCTGAAATCATAAGAGAGTGTATGAAAATCCACCACAAAGTTTTTTTCTTTGGTGTCTTCGAGACTTTGTGCCTTAGTGGTAAAAGAGCGGACTTTTCAGACACTATCTAAGAAAACCAAAAGGAGTTCCCATGTTTACCGTTACCGCTTTGCGCCAGGATCGCGTCCTGCAAATCCCCGCCCTGGGATTGACTTTGTTGATGATGTGGCTGTTACCCGTGCTGGTACATCTTCTCCCGTTCAACAGCCCTATCCCGGCGGGTGCGCGTTTCCTGCCCATATTCTACGCGCCGGTTCTGGCCGTCTGGTTCTTTCATCCCGCTGTGGCCTTGCTGGCCGGCCTGTTGATGCCCTTCATTAACTACGGCTTAACCGGTATGCCCCCGCTCAACATTGCCATCCTGCTCTGTATCGAACTGGCCGTATTCAGCCTGATGCTCACGCTGAGCAAAGCCCGCTGGCCGCGGCTG
>CAYUUJ010000307.1:0-3894 GCA_964447845.1 uncultured Anaerolineaceae bacterium | reverse complement strand
GCTGCTGGGCGCGTATTACCTGGCGCGCGAGGGGATCAAGTGGAGTGATCAATTGAGGGTAGAGGCGAATTAACCGCGAAGAAGCGAAGAACGCGAAGGCTCTGGAACTTACAGAAAAGAATCTTCGCGCCCTTCGCGTCTTCGCGGTTCAAATGGAGAATTCATGAAAATAGCGATCATCGGCGCGGGGTTTGGCGGCATGGCTGCTGCCTATGACCTGCGCAAGGCCGGTCATGAGGTGACCATCTTCGAGTCCGCTCAGAATGTAGGCGGGCTGGCCAGCGGTTTTAAGGAGCCGCACTGGGACTGGTCGGTGGAGAAGTTCTATCATCACTGGTTCCAATCGGATAAATCCATGCTCGGCCTGATCCGCGAACTGGGCTGGGAGGACAAGGTCTTTTTCCCTCGGCCATTTACGGTCCTGCTGTATAAGGGCAAATGGTATCCATTCGACTCGATCCTGATGGCGCTGCGCTTTCCGGGCCTGGGATTTGGGTTGAACAAGATCCGGTTTGGCCTGGTGGGATTGTATTTAAAGCTCACGAACAACTGGAAAGAACTTGAGAAACACACCGCCGACGAGTGGATGCGCAAATGGGCGGGCAGCGCGGTGTACGACAAGATGTGGAAGCCGCTGCTGGTGGGTAAGTTTGGACCGTACTACAACCAGGTCAACATGGCCTGGATGTGGGCGCGGCTTAAAGCGCGCACGACGCGTCTCGGCACATTCGAGGGCGGGTTCCAGCGTATCGCGGACCTGCTGGGCGAGAAACTCCGCGAGCTGGGCGTGGAGATCCGGCTGGGGGCGAAGGTCGAGTCGGTTAAACGGGAGCAGGCCGGTCTGTCCGTGCGAAGCGAGGCGGGCGCCGAGTCGTTCGACCGGGTGCTGGTCACCACCTCTCCGAGCTTGATCGCCAAGCTGGCTCCGGACCTGCCCGAGTCCTATCTAAAAGGTCTGCTGGAGTTGAAGTCCATGGGCGCGGTGGTGATGGTCCTGTCGCTCAACCGTCAGCTTTCGGAGCAGGGTTATTATTGGTTCAATCTGCCGAAGGAAGAGGGCTATCCTTTTCTGGCATTGGTGGAGCACACGAATTTTGTGCCGCCGGAAAAATTTGGCGGGGACCACATCGTGTATGCCGGCGATTATCTCGAGGTGGGACATAAATATTTTTCGATGAGTGACGAGGAACTGCTCGAGCATTTCACGCCCGCCTTTAAAAAATTCAACCCCGCCTTCGAACGGGAGTGGGTGAAGAAGGTCTGGGTGTCCAAGACCAATTACGCCCAGCCTGTGCCGCTGGTTAATCATTCGAAGAATATCCCGGCCATCCAAACGCCGATCCAAGGACTGTACTTCGCCTCCATGAGCCAGGTCTATCCGTGGGACCGCGGCACGAATTACGCGGTGGAGATCGGGAGACGCGCCGCGGGACTCATGGCCACAGGTGAACACAAATGAACACAGATAAAAATTTTGGGATAGGTTAATAGATCATGGTGGTTGGCACTGACCGGCTGGTTCACTGAAAAATCCTCATCCACCGAAGGAAGAATAAAGTGCTTTTGTACACGGATCTCACGGATTACGCGGAGTTCCACGGAAAGAACTTTTTAAAAAAGGCTCTTTTATCCGTGTCCTCCGTGCAATCCGTGTACAAAAAAGGTTAAAAGAAACAGTCTCCAAGGAGGAACACCATGAAACTACGACCATTCGGAAACACAGGCATGAACGTCAGCGAGATCGGGCTTGGCGCCTGGCAGCTCGCCAACCCGGATTGGGGAGTCAGCGATAAGAACGACGCCGTGCGGATCGTGCAGAAGTCGCTGGAGGCGGGCTGTACTTTCTTCGATACCGCGCCGGGTTATGGGGACGGCGTAAGCGAGGAACTGCTCGGAAAAGGATTGAAGGCCGTACGCAAGGACGTCATCATCTGCACGAAGTTCAGTCATTACGGCGCGGGCCGCAGGGACTTCGATGCGGCCAACGTCCGACCCGTGCTGGAAGGCAGCTTCCGCCGCTTGCAGACCGATTACGTGGACATGCTGCTGCTGCACAATCCGCCGCGTGAAACGATGGACGGTGGAAATTCACCGGAGCTGTATGCGGAATTGGAAAAGTTGAAGGCCGAAGGGGTGATCCGGGAATATGGGGTCTCGCTGGATTGGAAAGTGGAAATCGAGACAGTGATCGAGACCACGCAGAGCAAAGCGCTCGAAGTATTCTTCAATGCCTTGTATCAGGAAACGCTGCCGGCCTTTCCAAAGGCGAAAAAGAAAGGTGTGGGCTTGATCATCAAGGTGCCGTTGGATTCAGGCTGGCTCTCGGGCCGTTATCGCGGCGACAGCAAGTTCGCGGATGTACGCAACCGCTGGTCGCCGGAAGTGATCGCCCGCCGCAGCGCGCTGGTGGAGAAGTTCGCGGAGTTGGTGCCGCCCGGAACCTCGCTGGCACACGCCGCGCTTCAATATTGTCTGGCCCAGCCTGAAGTATCGACGGTCATCCCCGGCGCAAAAACCGTGGAGCAAGCCCTGGATAACTTCGCGGCGGCCGATAAGCAACTCAGCCCGGAGACTGTGCGCGCCATGAACGGATTATGGGAACGCGAGATCGCGGCCGATCCATTGCCGTGGTAATTTGCAATTCAACGTAGGGGCGGGTCTGATAATTGAAACGTCGTAGGGGCGGTTCATGAACCGCCCCTACGACGTTTCGCGAATCGGCGCCAACAATCCCCGCACGGCAAGGCCGATCACCACGATCAGCGCCGCCAGCACAAGGATACCCAATATCACGGCCTGCATCCCCAGCGGCTGGGAGGCTTCGCTCTCAGCGCGCAAATTGACGGTCCCGCTATTTGGGGTCAGGGTCCAGATCAAAGTATTTCCATCCGCCTGGGTCGCATTGTGAGAGATCGGCGCGCTCGGCAGCACCAGCGTCCAGGTGATGGACTCGAAGTTCGCAAAATCGTCCGAGGAGGTGGCCACGTCTATATCGTAATGCAATCTCCCGTCTGCGATCTCGAGCCGGTTGACGGTCACGCCTCCCTGTTTCTCCTGATACAGCTGGCGTAGTTCGTCTACATTACCGAAGCGCCGGGTAGTCACGCACCAAGTCTCGCCTGCGCGCTGTTCTTCGGTGACCGTCGTCCCCTGGGCCGCATCGGAGGTATTGCAGAAATCGTCAGAGGGTTCAGCCTCGGATTGGCTTTCAAGATTCGCGCGTTCTTCGGCGCTGAACCCCACCTCCGTCCGCAGCTCACCCGATCCACCCGGCCCAATGCTGGTGACCGCCTGGAATTTACAGGAGGAAAGCAGTAGGGCGGAAAGCAGAAGGCAGATGGGCAGATATTTTTTTAGGGTCATCTCGAATCATCTCCTGGGATTGTTATACACCTCTCGTCGTGTCATCCTTCGGTCGCCCAGTAGGGCTCCCTCAGGATGACACATTTTATTTGCAGTTCTTAGCAAATCGCGTTTATGCTCGCAGCGTCTTTTTGCGGTTTACATGAAATTAATAGATACTTATTAAGAACGTTCTTCTCCGTGAAATCCGTGTAATCCGTGGCCGAATCTTTTCCCCCAAAAACTGGCTTCTGCAAAGGATGGGTTTTCAAGACGAGTGGTGTAAAATTGAAAAGTAAATCTAAACCGCGGTGGCGCTACAGGCGTCATTCACCGAACAGAACAGGAGCTGCTCCCATGTATCACACCATTATTATCGTCGGCAATGTCGGCCGCGACCCCGAGATGCGCTATACGCCCTCGGGCCAGGCCGTGACCTCATTTTCGGTCGCCACCAATCGAAAGTATACAGCCTCCAACGGCGAGAGCGTAAGCGAGACCACCTGGTTCCGCGTCTCAGCCTGGGGAAAACAGGCGGAGGTCTGCAACCAG
>CAYUUJ010000306.1:0-3910 GCA_964447845.1 uncultured Anaerolineaceae bacterium | reverse complement strand
AAGCGCATGATCCCGCGTAATCGCGGGATGACGAGGATCAGGGTTCTCCACCTCGCGGTGGAGTTAAATCCCGCGTACTCGCGGGATGAAAATCGAACGTTCAGCGGAAGCCCTGCGGGGACGCCATTCCCCGGTCTCTTTCCCTCCAGTATTTCTTTGCGATCAATGCCGCATGGGTAACTGTGCAGACAAACACGCAAGGGATGGCAAAACATGTGTCAAGTGTTTAAGTTTCAAATGTCATGTCGGATGAATACGACACATGAAGCGTGACACTTGATACCTGACACAAATTAAACCTGGAGGAATCTCATGTGTGGAATTGTTGGATATATCGGGCCGCGCAACGCGACACCGATCATTTTGAACGGTCTGAAACGGCTGGAGTATCGCGGCTATGATTCGGCCGGGTTGGCCGTCGTTAACGGGAACCGGATCGGGGTCCGGCGCGAAGCGGGCAAGTTATCCCAGTTGGTCGGCCTGATCGAAAAGTCGCCATTGAGCGGCGCACCCGGGATCGGTCATACCCGTTGGGCCACACACGGTCCCCCGTCGACTCGAAATGCGCATCCTCACCTCGGAAATGCCGGGCAGGTGGTCGTCGTCCATAACGGGATCGTCGAAAATTTCCTGGAACTAAAAGACGAGCTCATTTCTGAGGGTGTGTCTTTCAACTCCGACACGGATACTGAGACCATCGTTCATTTAGCCGAGCATCATATGGCCGCGGGAGTGGACCTGACGGAGGCCGCACGCCGGACTTTTAAACAGATCCAGGGGGCGAGTGTGTTCGTGTTGATGTCAGCCTCTGAGCCGGATAAGATCGTGGCCGCGCGTATGGGGAATGCGGGTGGTGTGGTGATCGGGCTGGGGGAAGATGAGAATTTCATTGCCTCGGATGTGCCGGCGATCCTAGAGCATACACGCCGCGTCATCTTCCTGGAATCGCATCAAATGGCGGTTGTGACAGCCAAAAGTGTACACATCGAATCGTTCGATGGACAGATCGTCGAACCTGAAATCCACACGATCGCCTGGGACGCGGTCTCGGCGGAAAAAGGCGAGTATCGTCACTTCATGCAAAAAGAGATCCACGAACAAGCGCGTGCGTTGACCGACACTCTGGCGGGCCGCGTGGATTTCCAGGAAGGGCGCATCGATCTCCCGGAACTTAACCTGACCCCCGAACTTGCAAAACGCATCGAACGGATCTATATCACGGCTTGCGGTACGGCCGCCTACGCGGGCATGGTGGGTAAAACTTTGATCGAGAAGATCGCGCGTGTACCGGTCGAGGTTGTGATCGGCTCGGAGTTTCGTTATAGCGATCCCATCCTGGACGAGCACACAGTGGTGTTGGCCATCTCACAATCCGGCGAGACCGCCGATACGCTGGCCGCCATGGAAGAGGGCCGTCGCAAAGGCGCCATAATCTGGAGCATTGTCAACGCGATCGGCTCTCAGGCCATGCGGATCGCAGATGGCTATATCTCGATGCAGGCCGGACCCGAGATCGGCGTAGCCTCCACGAAAGCTTTTACTGTTCCGCTTGTGAACCAGTACATGCTTGCCATCCTGCTCGCCGACTTGCGCGGCGTGATCGACGCGACGACACGCAAAGCGCTGGTCGCGGACCTGCGCTTGATCCCGGATCTGACGGGGCGCACGCTGGATACAGATGCAGACGTTGAAAAGGTCGCCCATCATCTCAAAGATGTGCGGAGCTGCCTGTATTTGGGGCGCGGTATCAATATGCCGATCGCTTACGAAGGTGCGTTGAAATTAAAGGAAATATCCTACATCCATGCCGAGGGGTACCCCGCCGGCGAAATGAAACATGGACCGATCGCACTGATAGATGAGGAGATGCCGGTAATATGCCTGGCGCCCAAAGATCCCTGGCATGACAAAATGATCAGCCAGATCCAACAAGCGAAATCACGCGGCGGGATTGTGATCGCGCTGGCGACCGAAGGTGATCAGCTGGTGGCATCCATGGCGGATCATGTTTTGTGGATCCCGGAATCACCCTGGATGCTTTCCCCGATCATTACCGTGATCCCATTGCAACTGCTGGCTTATCATCTGGCTGCCATCCGCGGTTTGGATGTGGACCAGCCCAGGAACCTGGCGAAGAGTGTGACCGTGGAATAATAATACTTAAGTGCTCAGCCACAGATTTCACAGATTACACGGATTGACGCGGATCTATTATTTAGTATTTTGGAAATCAACACCAAGATATTAATCCATTTTCCCGACTCGAGGCGCGATTCCTAAAAAATCTGTGTAAATCTGCCGAAGGATCCGTGGCTAAATTTTTAGAGGCGAGTGATTATAGGTATTTTTCAAACCAGGCCAGGGTCCGAGCCCAGGCGTCTTTCGAAGCTTCGGCATGGTACCCGCTGCGCGTGTCATTGAAGAAACCGTGATTGGCGCCCGGATAGATCACCTTTTCATAGACCTTTCCGTTCTCAAGCATGGCTGCCTCTATGGTCGGTATGCTTCCGTTGATGCGTGAATCGAGTTCACCATAGATCGCCAGCACGGCAGCCTGGATCTTTGGGATATCCCTCTCTAACGGGGCTGGTCCATAAAAGGGCACGGCCGCCAAAAGCTCCGGCATACCCACAGCGACGCGCCAGGTTATACCCCCGCCGAAGCAAAAACCAACCATACCTACCCGCGCGGTATCGGCAAACGATTGATCCTTCAGATAATTCCAACCGCTCACGAAATCTCCCACCAATTGTTCCGTCGGCGCGCTGCCCAGCACGCCCGGCACACTGTTCGGTCCAAGCGCTTCGGACCCACCCTCTCGGGAGGCGAGATCCATTGCCAGACCAACGTAACCGGCCTTGGCAAAGCGCCGTGTCACGTCCTGCAGGTGAGGGGTAAGACCGCTATTCTCATGGCAGATCAACACTACCGGAAAGCTGCCCTCGCCGGCCGGCCGGGCCAGATAACCGAATAGGGTCGCGTCCGCGGCTTGGATTTCAATGGCACCCGCCTGAACGGCTGCATCCTCCGGCATGACGCTTTCGGGCGAAGTGGGGGTTGAAGTCTCCGTCGCTTCAGGAATCACGGTGGTATGTTCAGTCGCTACGGATTCGGGTGGCGGTGTGCAGGCCGCCAAAATGGAATTTGCAAATACCAGGCTGCCTGTCACGGAGGCGATCAACTTAAGTGCGTCCCGGCGCGACATACGCCCCTCTTGATACTCTTCGGAAAATTCCTCCACCATGTAATTCTGCATTTCATTCATCTTGAGCCTCCAAAATGTAATTAAGAATGCGAATATGTATTTTCATATCCCCTTACGATAACAGCAATCGATATTTACCGCCCTAATTTAGTCGTCTATACCGATTTGGTCAAGGGCGACCATTTATAATCTTATACTTATCCGGTTTGGAACGCGCAGATCAGACTCGAACGGACACCGATCTTGGCGGTCTGTTGCGTGGATTTTCCCAGCATCTTTTCCAGGACAGCCGCGTCCATCGCGCAAAGTTCCGGATGTTTCTCGATGATCGCAGCGTACGGACAGTGCGCGAACAAAATGCGCGGTCCTTCCGCGCCGGCCTCCCAACGCGACTGATAGTTTAATTCATTTAGTTTTTCCCCAACCTGCTCCAGTCGCTTTCCCAACGGACCGTCGAGATCGATCTGACCGAATTGCTCGATCAATCCTTTGGCCAAGGCAATCATTAGCTCGGCACGTTTCGTGGCGGATAATTTTTTCACCCGCTCTGTCAGAACCACATCTGCGAGCAATCCCAAATTATCTCCCAACAGCCGCGCTGAAGGCCCGAATAATTTGACCGGCCTGCCGCGACCTTTCTTGCGGACCGCCCCCAACTCGACTGCCCGGCCGTCCATACTTAAAACAGAAAGATGATATCGCACC
>CAYUUJ010000305.1:0-3918 GCA_964447845.1 uncultured Anaerolineaceae bacterium | reverse complement strand
GCAGGCCCGCTCGATCGGCGAGGCGGAGGCGCGTGCCAGGTTAACGGAGTACTATTTTCAATCAGTGGGTGCGGCCCAGATGCGGGACCTAACCAGGCTGTTCGGCTGGACGAATCAGATCGCCGGGCGGACACTGTCGCGCTTGGTCCAGGATGGGTTATTAAAAGAAGGTGTCACGCGCAAGGACAAGAGCGGGGAGTGGTTCGCGCTGGCAGACCTGGCCGTGAAATGACATCCCGATGAAAAGGGTGGCGCTGGTCCACGATTGGTTCAATACGTTTGCCGGGTCGGAAAAGGTAGTCCGTCAAATTTTGCAGGTTTTTCCGGATGCGCATCTATACAGCCTGATCGATTTTCTATCGGAAAAAAACCGCAGCCTGCTGGGTGACCCGGTTATTCGTACTTCCTTCTTACAGAGGGCTCCGTTTGTCAAGAAGTATTATCGATATTATCTGCCGCTGATGCCGGCCGCGATCGAACGGCTGGACTTGTCGCAGTATGAACTGATCCTCTCCAGTTGCCATGCCGTCTCGAAAGGGGTGTTCACCCGGCCGGATCAATTGCATATCAGTTATATTCACACTCCCATGCGTTACATTTGGGAAATGCAACCGGAATACCTAAATTCGGGCGGGCCTAGAGACGCCATTGCGAGGCTCGTGTTCCATTACATTCGCAGATGGGATTTAATAGCCGCCCGCCGTCCGGACCGGTTGATCGCCAACTCGCGGTTTGTAGCTGAACGCATTCGGAACACGTATCACCGGGATGCCGATGTCATTTATCCGCCCGTGGACGTGGATTTCTTTGTTCCCGGTCCTCCAAGGGAAGACTTTTATCTGATTGTCTCGCGTTTGACACCGTATAAGCGAGTGAAGTTGACGGCACGAGCTTTCCTGGGCATGCCCGACAAAAAACTGGTGATCATTGGAGATGGAGAGCAGGCTATGAAGATCAAAGCGTTGCAGAGCCAAAACATCACCTGGCTCGGCCACCAGCCTGACGAGGTATTGAGAGACCATATGCAACGTTGCCGTGCATTTGTTTTTTCAGGCAGGGAGGATTTTGGGATCGCGCTATTGGAAGCACAAGCATGCGGCGCGCCTGTGATCGCCTATGGCGAAGGCGGTGCGAATGAAACGGTGCGTGGTATGGAGAGTACGGAACCGACCGGCATCCTTTACCCGGAACAGACTGTGGCTGCGATCCAGGCAGCCGTGATGGAGTTTGAACAAAACCGGGATCGAATTAGCGCTGGAGCCTGTCGCAAGAACGCAGAACGTTTTTCAAATCAGCGTTTTCGAAAAGAGTTCCACGATTTTACGCTATCCGCCTGGGAGGATTTCAGATCAAAACCTGCCGGATGGGTACGGGGGAATAAATGATATCCAGGACGATCTTTATCAATGGCCGCTTCCTCACTCGGCCTATCACTGGAGTACAACGTTACGCATTGGAAGTGATGCGCCACATGGATTTGATCCTGGGCGAAAATCCTGCATTTAATGACTTCAAAATAATCTGTCTCGCTCCACCGGCAGAATTCAAGATGCCGGGGTGGAAAAACATCCCAATTAAGCGCATTGGCTTCAATCGAGGCAATCTCTGGGAACAGGTGGACCTGCCCCTGCAAGCCCGGGGTCAGCTACTTTTTTCGCCGGCAAATAGCGGGCCGTGGCATTATGAGAATCAGGTCATTACGTTACAGGACGCGGCGACATTTGCTGTTCCGCATTCATACAGCCTGGCGTTTCGGGCAAAGTACAAATTTCTTTTCGGACAGTTCGTCCGAAGAGCCCGCAGGTTGCTTACGGTTTCTGAATTCTCACGCGCTGAACTGGCAAAATATCTAGGCGTTCCGCTCGAACGTTTCCTCGTGATCCCATCAGGGTCCGGACATCTGGCGCGGGCGCAAGCCGATCCGCGCATCCTGGCGGACCATGGACTGCAAAAAAATTCCTACTGGTTGCTGGTAGTAAGTCCCCACCGACACAAGAATATCGCGGTCGTCGAGGAGGCTATCCGCCGGCTGAGTCCGGATCAGACCGTGGTTATCGCTGGTATTGATACGGAGACAGCTAGTAAGATGCGACATTCATCGCCGCCTGGACCGCAGTTTCAATGGCTGGGCTATCAGGATGATGACGGGTTGAGGACCTTGTATGAAAACGCGCGAGCCTTGATTGTCCCCTCCGTTTACGAAGGCTTTGGGCTGCCCGTGTTGGAGGCCATGGAATGCGGCTGCCCGGTTATAAGCGCCCGTTCCGCAGCGCTGCCGGAGGTCGCGGCCGATGCGGCGTTGTATTTTGATCCGCAGGATGCGCAGAGTCTCGCGGCTGTCCTTGGGCGGTTACTAACGGAGCCCGCGTTGGCAGAGGATCTGCGTAGGCGGGGGTATGAACGTTCCAGGAAATTTGCCTGGTCTGCCTGCGCGCAGCTCGTATTGGAAATTCTCGCCTCCGCGGCTGCAGCGGGTTGGCGCCCGGGATTCAACTCTACCAAACATAGTGTGAAACGCACGATGGACCTGGTCCAGGTGCTTTTGGCGTTTCCCATGGTCGTCGTACTTGTTCTCCTGATCGCGGTCGCGATCCGACTGGATAGCCCAGGACCGGTATTCTACTCGCAGAAACGGATCGGTCATTCGGGAAAGGAAATAACCATCTGGAAGTTCCGCTCCATGGTTGTCAATGCCGAGGAAATATTGCGAGTGTTTCTCGAGCGATCCCCGGTTTTCAAGAAAGAATGGGAGGATCAACGCAAATTGAAAAACGACCCGAGGATCACGCGCTTCGGAAAAATACTGCGGCATACAAGTCTGGATGAGCTGCCCCAGTTATGGAACGTTTTGCGCGGCCAGATGAGCTTGATCGGACCGCGGCCGATCGTCGCAGAGGAGATTGAGCTGTATGGGATGGATTTCGAGACCTATAAGCAGGTCCTGCCGGGTCTCACGGGCATGTGGCAGATCTCCGGGCGGAATGACCTTCCTTTTGATGACCGTGTGAGCTTGGATGTTTATTACATTCAAAATTGGTCTATCTGGTTGGATTTATATATATTATTTCAGACCATCCTGGTGGGCATTCAGGGCCGGGGGGCGTATTAAGTAGTCGCGATCTCTTGATCGCGTTCGTCTTGTTTCGCCCGGCCGGCCCACAGACCGAGCATCAGCCCAAATAAAATACGGCCAGGGGGTAAGGTCCAAAGGAAATGGTCGAAAATTTCCACAATGCATAGACCGATCAACGCTGCAGCCAAAACCAGTGTTTCGGGACGGCGGGCGCGGAACAAACCCAGCAAGATAAAAATACTCAATCCAAACAACAGGATCGCGCCAACGGGTCCAAGCTCACTCAACGCTAAGAGGGGAAGGCAATGTACTGGTTGGATCGTGAAACTGCCGACGGGACCAAATTCGTCCAGCGCGATACCCCGGGCAGAGGTGGGAGTGTACATTCCAATTCCAACGCCCAGGATTGGATGCTCCCGACTCACCATCAAAGACCGATCGATCAGCCACAGGCGAACCAGCCAGGAGCCTTGCTCGGTATGGACTGGTGCGTTAGTTACCCGGATGAAAATATAATCGCGCACTGGAATCGCGGCTGCCAGCAGGCCGATTAAGCCTACTATGCCCAGTGTGGTTAATCGTTTGTGATCCAGAACGAGAGGGCGGTGAATAACGAGCAGCAACGCTGCGAGTCCAAAGCCGATCCAGGCAGCACGCGAAAAGGTCAAAACCAACAAAGCAACGTTCAGACCGAAGAGGATCACCAACCACCCGTTCCATCGCTGGCTCTTCATATAAAGGAGAACTAGTCCGGGAATAAATGCGATGATCAGCGTCCCTAATATATTCGGATGAGGCACCGAGCCGTATGCTCTGAGCAGTCGCGTGCCATCGAACAATTGCAC
>CAYUUJ010000304.1:0-3919 GCA_964447845.1 uncultured Anaerolineaceae bacterium | reverse complement strand
AATTTCTGTCCGGCCAGCGTCAAATCCGCGCACAGGCGGGAGACGCCACCGGAGGTTTGGTCGTTAAAAAGCACCTCGGCCTGGCTGTTTGTCACTTCCTGGACGCTGTTAACCAGCGAGCGCATGTCGGTTTCCTGACCCGAGCCGACGTTGATCGTCAGTCCGTTAATGCCGGGCGCGGTGGCCGCGGCCACCATGGCACTGACCACGTCATCGACGTAGACATAATCCCGCGACTGGCTGCCGTCCCCGTGCACAACCAGCGTCCCGCCGCGCAGCGCCTGGCGCAGGAAATGCGGCACAACTGGCGGATGCGAGGGTGGCAGATGCTGACCAGGTCCGTAGGCATTGAAAATTCGCAGGCAGACCGGTTCGATCTTCCACAGTTCGCCGATGGTGCGGACGTAATATTCAGCGGCTAATTTCGATACTGCGTATGGCGAGCGCGGGTTCGGGATCACGTCTTCTTTGAGCGGTTGTGTACCCAGATCGCCATAGACTGCACCGGAGGAGGCCAGCACCACGCGGCGTACACCCACATCCCGCACGGCTTCCATCAAAGCCACGGTCCCGCCCACGTTGACGGCATTGTAATCGCGCGGATAAAGCATGGACTCCTGTACTGAGACGCGCGCCGCAAGATGATAGACAACGTCCACTTCTTGAAGTAAGGTCCACAGCTTGGGACGGTCGCTCACGTCGCCGCGCGTGAAATGCACATCGGGTCCCAGCGACTGTGGGTCGCCGGTGGAGAGGTCGTCCAGCCCGCGCACCTGGTGCCCTTCGCGAGCCAAATGGTTGGCAAGCGAAGAGCCGAGGAATCCCGCGGCTCCAGTGATTAGAAAGTTCATAGGGAAAAGATTATAGCATTAAGGACATATCCGAAAACTCACCACGCTTCGCAGAGCTCAGCGCAGGCTCCGTCACTAAAACACGAAGGCACGAAGTAATTTCCCTTTTGTGCCTTCGTGGCTTGGAGTCTTGGTGGTAAAAAGCCAAAGATCGCGGAGAATGCTCTGAGAGAATCATGTGTTTTCCAGGTTCGATCCACGGGCAACTTGCCATATCATATGGGTTGACTGATTTCCATTTGTGTGCTATTATTGGCTTTGTAGGATAACAGTAAGTTCACGTTGGAATAAGAAACAGCGACAACTCACGGTTTGATCCGTGGGTTGTTTTGTTTTGTCTCCGATGGAACAAACAGAACACCTAATTTTTTGAAATTGCCAAAGGAGGCAAATACAATGTCTGAACGTATCAACGGTACGGTCAAGTGGTTCAATGGTGACAAAGGCTTCGGCTTTATCGCCCGGGAAGGTGGAGCGGACGTATTCGTCCATTTCTCCGCCATTCAAGGTGATGGTTTCCGTAACCTGCAAGAAGGACAGAAGGTCGAATTCGCTGTCGAAAAAGGCCCCAAGGGTCCGCAGGCCACGAACGTCACTGTTCTGAGCTAACTAAAAAAGAGCCCCGCATTTTGCGGGGCTCTTTTGATTCATGGTCTCGGGATCGTTTAACCAAAAACCCGCCTCTCACGAGACGGGTCCTAATCACTGATGCCTAATCTCTAACTTACTTCCTTCGCCGCGGCGCGAGATTGTTGCGCATGTGGCGGGTCGGCGTGGGGGCGGGGCGGGCTGGCTGGCGGCCACGGTCGCCCATCGAGTTCGCAGACCTGGGCGGCGCGGCAACGGTATAGTTGAAGCCTTCCAGAGTGGCGCGCGGCAGGGGGCTGCCCATGATGCGCTCCAGCGTTCGGATCACATCCTTGTCTTCCGGCGTGACCAGCGTGAAGGCGTCCCCGGTGCGTTCGGCGCGGCCGGTGCGTCCGATGCGATGGACATAGGCGTCGGCGGTATCCGGCATATCGAAATTGATGACGTGCGAGATGCTCTCCACGTCCAGGCCGCGGGCGGCGATGTCGGTGGCGACCATGATCTGATACTGGCCGCGCTTGAAGCCGTTCAGCGAGGACTGGCGCTGGCCCTGCGTGCGGTCGCTGTGCAGGCTGGTGACTTTATAACCGGCCTGTTCGATCTGGCGCGTCACTTTCTGTGCGCGGTAGCGGGTACGCGTGAAAACCAGCACCGATTCGGTTTTGGTCTGTTTGAGCAATTCCAGAAGCAATGCGGATTTCAAATGCGGAGGCACGGGATAGAGCGCGTGCGTCACCGTGTGGGCCGGGCGGCTGAGTCCCATGGTGATGCGCTGAGGTTGGCGCAGCGTTTGCACGGCGAGCTGTTCGATCTCGGGCGGGAAAGTCGCGGAGAACAGCATCGTCTGACGCTGGGCCGGCACGGCTTTGATGATGCGCCGAATGTCGGGCAGGAAGCCCATGTCGAACATGCGGTCGCCTTCATCCAGCACGAGAATTTCGATCTTGTCCATTTTGGCTTGACGCTGGTTGATAAGATCCAGCAATCGGCCGGGACAGGCGACCAGGATCTCGGCGCCTTCGCGTAAAGCTTTGATCTGCGGACCGGCTCCAACGCCCCCGTAGATGGTCACGCTGCGAAGCCGGGTACCCACGGACAGCGCGCGCACGACCTCGTGGATCTGTTCGGCCAGCTCGCGCGTGGGTGTCACGATCAAGGCACGCGGCACACTGCGCGGACCGTCCAGTAGTTTATGCAGGATCGGCAGGACGAACGCAGCCGTCTTGCCCGTGCCGGTTTGCGCGGTGCCGATGATGTCCCGGCCGCGCAGGGCAGCCGGTATGGCTGCTTCCTGGATCGGCGTGGGAGTTTCATAGCCCGCGCGCGTGATGCCCGCCATCAGGCGAGAATCCAGATTAAATTGATTGAAGTTCACTAATATTCCTATTCTTCAGAAGTCAAGCGAGTGTTGGGGGATTGAGCGGGGCTCAAGCTAAAACAGCGTAAGACTGCTGATGTGGGAGTCGATGGATAAAGGATCATGACTCTATGGATTGATGTAAAGGAATTATACCCTATTATTTAAGGATCATCCCCTGCAAAAACGACCTGATGTTCCCGGCTGTCTCAACCCATTTTGGCTGGGATTTGTAGCGCTGGAAGGCATTGAGTGAGAGGCGGGCCAGCAGTTCACGGTCCTTTGCAAGAAACTTGAGCAGGGCAGCCAGCCCTTCGGCATCCCCGGGTGGAATCAGGTAGCCGGTCTCGCCATCGGTGATGATCTCGCCGGCCGCGCCGGCCGTTGTCCCGATGGCGGGCAGGCCGAATCCCATGCCCTCCAGGTAGACGATCCCGTACCCTTCATATGAGGAGGGCACGGCCAGTACGTGGGCCTGTCTCAGATTCGGGATCAACTCGTCTTGATCCAATGGGCCGTGGAAAAAGACGGTAGACGTCAGACCCAATGCCTCGGTCTTCTGAAGCATGGCGGCCGCGTAGCCGGGTTCGGAATTGATCGAGCCGATCACGTCCAGTTTGACCTCCGGCCCTTGACCGCGCATAGCCTCCAGCAGTGTGTGTAATCCTTTGCGATGGATCACATTCCCGAGAAACAGGACCCTGAATTCATCGCTTTCCGCCCGGGCTCGGATCTCATGTTCCTGGATCGTATTCTCGAACCGGTCTGTCGGCGGATAAGCGACTACACATGGCTTACTGCCCCCGACCAGACCACTCACTACTTTCTGCGTAGTCTGCGAGTTGAAAATGAAGCCGTCAACGCTTTGTAAATACCGTTTTTCCACCCAACGATAAAAGCGATTCTGCCATGCGTGTCTCTGCTCGGACGAACGCAAATGATGCACAAGTGAAATGATCGGATAGGGATGAGGCTCCCGATTGGCGGCGATCAATGAAGGGTGGTTCAACTCATCTTCGATCATCAGGTCCAGTCCGCGCGGCAGGCGGAAGGACAAGTTATCCAAAAGGTGCGCCGCGTAATTCCGCCAGGGGAGTGAAATGATCTCGACCGTATCCCCCTG
>CAYUUJ010000303.1:0-3930 GCA_964447845.1 uncultured Anaerolineaceae bacterium | reverse complement strand
TGGTTTCAAAATACAACCCGACCCCATTTCCTTCATTGCCGGCGATCACATTCCCGGCTCCAGGAGCGTTACCGCCGACCACGTTTCCTGAGGCGCCTGCACAACAAATGACGACGCCGTCGAAGGTGTTGCCCAAGTCCAGCGTGCCGGTGACATCCGTGCCGATGTAGTTGCCTTGCACCAGGTTTCCGGTTGTGCCGGCGTCAAAGATACCGACACCGTTCTCGTCATTGCCCGAGATCAGGTTGCGTGCACCGGCTTCCGTTCCGCCGATCGTGTTATCCGCCGACTGAAAGACCGCGACCCCGTTGCCTGCATTGCCCAGGTCGAGGGTGCCAGTGACGTCCGTACCGATGAAGTTGCCTTTCACCAGGTTTCCCGTCGAGCCATCGCAGCAGATATTCACTCCACTGCCGCCGTTGCCCGAGATCAGGTTGCGAGCCTCAACTGTCGTCCCGCCGATCAGATTGTCGGAGGTGGGTCCGAAGACGCCTACGCCGCCGTTGGTATTGGGGAGTGCAACGACACCGTTCACATCCGTGCCGATATAGTTGCCTTGCACCATATTTCCGGTGGCTCCGCCGTACCCAAGGACGATACCGAAATCACCATTGCCCGAGATGACGTTGCCGTAGCCGATCGTGTTATGGTCCGCGCCATCCAGGACAACGACACCATTCCCAATGTTGCCCAGATCGAGGGTTCCGGTAGCATCTGTGCCAATATAATTTCCTTGCACCAGATTGCCGGCCGTTCCGACTTCAGCGATGGTGACACCGTTGCCATCATTGGCCGAGATGAGGTTCCCCGCTCCAGGTGTATTCCCACCGACCACGTTATCGGTCGCGCCGGTTCCGATGAATACACCTTCGAAGACATTCCCCAGGGCCAGTGTCCCCGTGACGTCCGTGCCGATATAGTTGCCCTGCACCTGGTTTCCGGTCGATCCGGCTGTATCGATGTGCACACCGGCAGAGTCATTGCCGGAGATGAGGTTCCTTGCTCCGGCATCTGTTCCACCGACCAGGTTGTCGCTCGCGCCCGCCCCGATGACGACCCCGACCGAGGTGTTGCCCAAGTCGACAGTTCCGGTGACATCCGTTCCTATATAGTTGCCCTGGATCAGATTACCTGTCGATCCTGTATCGACAATGATGATACCGAACTCACCATTGCCCGAGATAATGTTTCGTTCTGCCGCGGAGGTTCCGCCGATCAGGTTGCCGCTGGATGCTTGAGAGATCGCGACCCCGTTGACCCCGTTGCCCAGATCCATTGAACCTGTGAGATCGGTGCCAATGTAGTTGCCCTGGATGATGTTCCCACCGTTCACGTCCAGGTCGATCCCGGTCAACGCGAAGCGATTGACCACCAGGCCGCGTACGGTGCTGGACCCGGCGAAGACGACGATACCGTAAGCGTCCGGGCCCGCGCTGCTACCATCCAGTTCGATGACCGGGGTTCCGGAGAAACCCGGCTGAGTGGTGCCATCGATGACGACCGGGTCGAAAATGAAATCGAAACCGTACGATGGAGAGATGGTGTACGGTCCTGCGCCCGGGATGTCGAAGGCGATAGTGTCCGTGCCTGAGTTGGCGTTCGCCTCCTCAATGGCTGCCCGCAGGGTACATTCACCTGCAGTGGAAGTTTCGCACAGGCCATCCCCCGGATTGGCGTCATTTGCGTCTGCGGTGCTGTTCACGGTAAAAACCGACGCACTGGGAGAACGAGCAGCAATAAGGAGCAGGGAAAGAATGATCGTGAGGTTGAGTACTGAGTTGCGTTTCATATCGGACCTCCATTAATGATTTGGAACAGCGGATTAATCCTCGCCAGGAAAGCGAGCGCAGCCTGGTTGAGCCTGTGGCTGTGATCAAATCCTGTTCTTCGACTTGATGTCCCCATACTAGGCCATCTTAAATGCCAATGCGAGATAAAAAGCTGCCAATATGTGTTAATCCTGAAAAACTGTTTCTGGTTTGCTGCGCGGTGGGGTGAGGATGAGAATCATGAAGGAGGCTGGGTACCCTCCCGGCCTCCTTCAATCAAGATAAATATGCAGTGCCATCTCAGCTTTTCTGAAGGCCTTCCATGGCGCGGCGCCATTCCACCAGATACCAAATGGCAGAGACGGCGGGAATCAACGGGACGACCAGCCCCCATAATCGCTGACGCCCAAAGATGCCTTCCAGGACCAGGATCGCAGACACCACCAGCAGGATCATGCCCGGGACGAGCGGCCAGCGTTTTGCTTGAGCCTCAAGCAATCCGTCGCCAATTCCTGTCAGGTAAATGGCAACAAAACCCAGCCCCAGGCCGATCAGGATCAAAGGCAGGGCCAGCGGTTCCCATTTCGGTTGAGTGATCGCCCAGAAACTCAAACCGAAGCCGGTCAGCATCCATCCCGATATCAGAGTTAGTGCATCGTGAATCCAGCCGGCAAAATGGAGGCCCAGGAATACGATACCGATGACAACCAGGGTCAGGCCGGGGGAGATCAGATCCGGAAATATAAACTGGATGATGGCCAGGAGAGCCAATACAAACATCACTAGCACTGGCGCTGGCGAAGGAACGGCTTTCTTTTTATCGCTCATGTTTCTCACCTCCTTTCTAATCTGGATTTTCTTCCCGATCATTATGGTCAGTCTAGTCCGAGTGGCATGCCAAATCCAGACAAAAGACTGCCAAAAGGTGTTAAACCTGAAATCCTGTTTCCAGCTTGTCACGCCGTGGATTTACCTTGAAATGCGGCTTCGATATTATTTTCATTATTCATGCGGCAAATTTTAGAGAGATGGCTTTTTGATAAAAGCTCTCATAAGTCTCCAGTGTGCTCTCATAAGAATGGCATGCGGCTTTTTCAACGGCGGCCAGCCCCATCCGTTCTGCCAATTCCGGGTCGCTGAGGATTTGCGTGATCCGCCGGCTCATTTCTTCCACCGCGCCATTTGGGACGAGAAACCCGTTCACACCCTGATCGATGATCTCGGCCAGCACCGGCGTATCGGCGCTGATCAGGGGCAGCCCACACGCAGCGGCTTCGAGCAGCACCAGCCCCTGGGTCTCGGTTTCACAGGCTGTGACGAATAAGCTCGCCAGGCGGTACACATCGGCCAGTTCGTTGCGGTTTTTGATAAACCCTGTGAAATGAACGCGGTCTTGAATGCCAAGATTCCTGCTTAACCTTACCAACGCAGGTTTCTCGATCCCATCGCCGACGATCAACACATGCGCCTGCGTTCGGGGCAAAACGCGCGCCGCGGCCCGGATCACTTTCCCGACCCGTTTTTCCGTATCCAGGCGACCAACCTGCAGGATGATGGGCGCGCGGGCGGGGATTCCGAATCGGGTCCGCAGACCAGTTTCCAGGTCCGGAGCGAGCCGGCGTGCATGAAATATTTGCAGGTCTACTCCGCCGCTGATGGCTTGCGGTGAATGCCCGGTCTGTTCTGAGATCGCGCGGGTCGTGCTGACGGTGGGCGAGGTGGCGGCGTCGAAGCGACGGACGAACCAGCCGAGATACTTCCATAGAATTTTGTCCGCCAGAGCGCGCAGGCCGGGGAAATTTGGCAAGTAAACGGAACCCATGGCCGGCAGCGCGTGCACGGTCGCCACAACCGGACAATACGCCCGCCGGCCGTACTCACGCGCAAGCAATGACAATATAAATGGCTCATGAACGTGGACAATGTCGGGCGCGAAAGTCCGCAGCGCTTTTTGAAATTCAGAGCCCGGCCAAAGCACCACGCGTTGAGCCGCACGGAAGGCCGTCGGATGGGAACGCAGTCGCTGGATCGTCAGGTTTTCATGTTTTTCGGTATACGGACCTTCACGATCACTGGCGCAAATTACCAGCACCTGATGACCTCGCCCGGACAGAGCAGCCGCCAGCCAATGGATGATGATCGCCGAACCGCTCATCATCGG
>CAYUUJ010000302.1:0-3932 GCA_964447845.1 uncultured Anaerolineaceae bacterium | reverse complement strand
CGATCGGGCTGCTCAAGCCGACCCAGGTCGGCGAGAACGGCTATCGTTACTACGGGGAGGAGTCCCTTTTGCGGTTGCAGCAGATTCTATTCTATCGAGAACTGGACCTGCCGCTGGAGGATATCGGGAACATCATGGGACGCCATGATTTCGATGTGCTCGGTGCTCTGGAAAGCCATAAGGTAGCCTTGAACAAGCAGGCGGCGCGTTTGGACCGCCTGGTTCAAACGGTGGACAATACGATCAACTATTTGAAAGGAAAAAACGAAATGAGCAATAAGGGTCTCTTTGAGGGATTTACCGAAGAAGAGGAAAAGAAATACACCGATGAAGCCATGCAGATGTACGATCCCGAAACGGTAAAGGGCTCTGTAAAGAAGTGGAAGGCATACGCGAACGCCGAAAAGGAAAGCATTGGGGCCGAAGGACAAGCGCTCTATCTGGACCTGGTCGCTGCCATGCCCAAAGGCCCGGCCAGCCCCGAAGCCCAGGATGGGATCCGCCGCTGGCACAAGCACATCGAATATTTCTGGACTCCCAACGATGAACAACTGCTTGGTCTGGCCGGCGGATACAACGACGATGCGCGTTTCCGCGCCTTCTTCGATAAGATCCACCCGGAATTGGCGGGGTTCATCCGCGAAGCTGTCAGTATCTATGTCGATTCAAGAAAGAAATAAACGCGGCTTGTACGAATGAAAATAGCCGGAGACCTTAGTCTCCGGCTATTCGTTTAACGGTGAGTCTTACCGCATTGAGTATCGAAAGCCGGTATAAACGGCTAGGGCATAAAACAGCAGGTCGATGATCTCAAACGCGGAAGCAAAGACCTCAAGCGTGGCAACCGGGGTGATGATCATAATGAAGAGCACTTCAAGAAAGGACATGCCTTCCTGAGCTGCGATCAAACCGCTGTAGAAGAGCAGGTTGCCGATCAAAACGGCGATCAATGAGAGCAGACCACCAAGGATGCCGAAGCTGATCGAGTTGCCATTCCCGAATTTCCGGATGGCGATCCCCACCAGGAAGCCGATGCCGATGGACAGCCACCCGATCTGGTAATTCGTAAAATACGAAACGGCAGCCCAGACCAGCGCACCGAGCAGCATGGCAAGCCCGCCGGCGATCACTCCCAAAAACAGGTTGGGGAGCTGTTCGGGATCCTCGATCGCGCTGACAGGTGGGGCAACTGACTGTTGGTTCATGGGTGCATCCTCCTTGGATTAAATCTTGGTTTATGGTCAGAACACAACACCCTGGGGATTCGTTGCGGCAGGTTATCGGGGCTGACAATATTGTCGGGAAGAATAAGTTTATAACTACAAAGACACAAAGTCGCGAAGACACCAAGTATTTTTGACTCCTTCGTGACTTCGCGCCTTCGTGACTTCGTGGTTAAAATTTGGCCGGGCAATTATGCCTAACTACTCGCTCCACTATATCGTTTGACCCCGGCTTTCCAGACGCGCGAGGCGACCAGGATGCTGGCAAGGCCAATGCCGAGAAACATCAGGACTTGCGCGAAGCCCAGGTCGCCGCGCAGCGCCTGCAGCGGGACCGTGGTGGCAACTGCGATCGGGATCAAAAACGTGACGATCACCCGCAACCAGACCGGATATACACTGACCGGATAACGACCGGAATCCAGCAGGGCCTGCAGGATGGTGACATTATTGTCGAACTTTGTGAACCAGAAAGTGAAGGCGATCAGCACGATCCACAGGCTGTAGATAATGATCGTCCCGGAAAGCGTCAATGCCAGAAAGTTCAGGATGCTGAGCGGCGTAGTTGTGTCGCCGGCCAGGTTGATCCCGGTAACAATTAAGATGATCGCCAATAGCAGATCCCAGATGCGCCAGACGGTGATGCGCGCGAACGTGATCAGGAACATGCTGCTGGCCGGCTGCAGCAGTGTGTAATCGAGCGAGCCATCCCGCACGCTGGCGTTGAACTTTTCCGTGTTCGGCCAGATCAATGCCATCATCATCGTGTTGACGAGGCGGAACACCCCCAGCAGCGCGATCAACTCACCGAATCCCCAGCCACCCAGCGTCTTGGTGTTGCTGAAGATGATATTCAGGCTGAGCAATTCCCAGCCCAACCAGAATAGATTCAGAAAGATGTTGATGACCGTGTCGGTCCGGTAGGCCAGCGACATCTGAATGTTAACTTTAAGAAAAGCAGAGATCAACTTTAGGAAGTGCATCGCTATGCTCCGACTGCCGAAAAGCGCTTCACGCCCGCGTGCCACACCCACTGGAACAGGGTCAGCGCGATGGTAAGCCAGACCAGGCCCAGGACAAACCCGCGCCCGATCTCCTCCGGGGACAATCTGCCCAGGATCAACTGGATCGGAAAATAGATCAACAATTGAAAGGGCAGAAATTGTGAAATGTCCTGAATGATCCTGGGCATGAGCTGCAGCGGGACAAATTGCCCGGAGAAAAGCACGCTGACTGCAAAATAAAACTCGTGGACCGAAAAGACGCGCGTGGTCCAGAACGCGAGACAGGTGATCACGCCGGTAAGCAGGAAGCCGACAGTGAAGCCGATTATCACAGCCGGAATGGCGAGCAAAATTCCCTGCCAGGTGATGGAACTGAAATCCGGCCTGAACAGGAAAGCCAGCACGATCCAGACCGGAATAAAACCGAGCAGACTCAACGCTTTGAAGGCGATATTGTTGACCAGGGCATTGGTCAGCATGGGGTGGATGGGGCGGATCAACTCGCCCGCAAGCGTGCCATCCTGGATCTTATAGGCGAAGAGGTGGATGGTGATGTTACTTGTCAATTGGTCCACGATCAATAAGGCCATGTAATACGTGGTGAAATCGTTGGCGGTCAGGCCGTTCACGCTGCCCTGGCTGTTGGCGATGCTGGTCCAGACCGCCATATAGATGATGGGCGAGACCAGCCAATACAGCAGATACATGAGCAGGTTGGCGCGGTATTGCCATTGTTCCGCCCAGTTTACCTGCCATAAGCGTTGAAATATTTTAAGCATAAGCCTGGCCTTTTCGGTAATAAGTGTTTAACCACAGATGAACGCGGATGAACGTCTTTCCCTTGATGAACAAGCGCTGCTCTCCACCTTTCGGATCGGCTATCTATTAATTACAGTTCATCTGTGTTTATCTGTGGTGATTTAATAGCTCCGGGCTAATCGTCATTCATTGAAGGCCCGCTCGATCACGCTCTCGATGGGCGGGTCGGTGATGGTGATATCGCGGATGGGCAGGTCTGCCAGCAAACGCGAAGTGACATTCGTCACATCCCGGGCCTGGACCTGGATGTAGCGTTTCTCAGAATCCTCCGCATTTTCAACCGGCGTTCCGTACTTGCTTAGATTGTGCGAATCCGTCTCTTCCAACGTCACGCCGATCAATTTGAAGGGCGCGATCTTACGCGATAGCTGCGCCAGGCTGCCATCGTATTTGAGCTGGCCGAGATGGATGATGATCACGCGTTCGCACAGCGCGGTTACATCCGCCATGTAATGACTGGTCAGCAGGATGGTGGCGCGCGTGCGGCGGTTGTACTCCCGCAGGAATTCGCGGATGCGCGCCTGGCCGGTGATGTCCAGGCCAATGGTCGGCTCGTCCAGGAACAAGACTTTGGGACGGTGCAATAGACCAACCGCGATCTCGCACTTCATACGTTCGCCCAATGAAAGGTTTCGCACAGGTTTTTTCATCAACGGCTCGAGTTCGAGCAATTCATTCAATTCTTTATAAGTCTCTTTGTATTCGTCGTCCGGGATGCGATAGATGGCCTGGTTGAGCAGGAATGAATCCGCGGCCGGGATATCCCAGGACAGGCGATTGCGCTGTCCCATCACGAGTGTCATCGATCGCAGGTAGTCCGCCTTGAGTTCCCAGGGGGTGTACCCGAGCACATGTGCGGTTCCGCCGGTGGGGTGCAGTAGACCGG
>CAYUUJ010000301.1:0-3938 GCA_964447845.1 uncultured Anaerolineaceae bacterium | reverse complement strand
ACGAAGGCACGAAGAAGAGCAGAATGCTGATTGCTGAATGCTGAATGCTGATTGCTGATTGCAGAACGCAGTGAGCCCTGGTGTCTTGGTGGCAAGCAGGTTTTTGTATAAGGTCAAAAACTATTTCCCGGTCAGCTGCAGGCTGGTCGGGCCGTATTCCATCAGCTCGATCGAGTTGCCATCCGGGTCGCTGATCCAGGCCTGCCGGGCGTTGTCCATGCCGAGCGAGATGCCTGATACTTCCACGCCTCTGCTTTTTAATGTCGCGCAGAATTCATTCAGGCCGACGACTTCCAGGCAGAAATGTTTGTATTGGGTTCCGGAGGTCAGCTTCTCCACTTTTCCGCCCCATTCCCTGGCGGCCATGGCCTGATCGAAGAACTCGATGAAAGTGGCGTTGCCGCATTCGAAGTAGTAACCGAAGGGCTGACCTTGTTTGTTATCCAGCGTGAATTTGATCTTCAAGCCCAGTTTGTTGACATAGAAATCGATGATTCGTTCGAGATCCTTCGTGACGAAATTAAGATGCGCTAACTGACGGATCATGCTGCCTCGCTTTGGTTATCAATGATTTCCTTGACGCGTCCCACCTCGCCGCTCTGCAAACGGACCTTGATGCCGTGCGGATGAGTGGGCGATTTGGTGAGGATGTCTTTGACGATGCCTTTGGTCAACTTGCCCGAGCGCTGGTCCTGCTTCAGGACGATCAGCACACTGATACCGGGTTTGATGTGAGCGCGAGTCTGTCCGTTCATGGAATATGCAGTTTACAAGAAACCCTCGATTGTGTCATCCTGAGGGAGCGTTCTCCGCGACCGAAGGATCTCCTCTTGGCCGTAAGAAGATCCTTCGGTCGCTGGCCGTCGCTCCGCTCCGGCCTTAGCTTCCTCACTTCGTGACACAATGCAAATGAATTGTTATTCATATTTTATAAACTCGGATTTATTCCAACAACCCTCTCGCAAAAGACAGCAACGCCTGCACATCGTTGAAATTCGTGACCATACCCACCGAGATGCGCACCGCGCCGGTGGACTTGCCGTCGAAGCACAGGCGGAAGTCATCGGTGGATAGGCGTTCCTCGTGGCCGGGCTGTGTGAAGCACACATCCAACTCTACGCGCGAGACGCCCATGGCGATCTCGCCTGCGCCCGGGTTACAGAAACAGCCTGTGCGCAGGGAGATATTGACTTTGTTGGCCTCGCCTTCCACGTAACGATGGTCCAGCATCTCGCCATTTTTGTTGAAAAAATTGACCGTCACCGCGCCGCCGCGGCCTTCGGTGTTCGTCGGCCCATAGACGCGCACCAGCGGCTCGCCGGTGCTGTGTTTCATCTGCGTTAAATTATCCAGCAGCCAGCCGGTGAGACAGCGCACGCGCTCGTGGATGGCCTCGTATCCGATGGCTTCGATGTGCTTCAGCCCGATTTCAATGGCGGGGATATTGAGGTAATCCAGCGTCCCGTCTTCGAAGGCCTGCGCGCCGTCCGCGAGATAATACTTTTCGCTCTGCACCGAAGCGACGGTGATGGTCCCGCCCGCGAACCAGGGGCGATGCAGCTTGGCCAGCGAGTCCTTGCGGGCGATTAAGGCGCCCAATCCGGTGGGGTACCCGAAAATTTTATAGAACGAGATCGGCACGAAGTCCGGTTTAACTTTACTGAGGTCGAGTTGATTGGTCGGCACGTAGGCGGCCGCGTCGAGCAATACGTCCCAGCCGTGGGCGTGCGCCTTTTCGATCCAGTCCAGCGAGTGCGTCACGCTCGAGAAGTTGGATTGCGCGGGGAACGCGAACAGATTGTGTCCGCTCTTCGAAGGCCGCGCCAGCTCCACGTCCAGGCCCGAGGCGTCGAGTCGCATGTCGGGCAGCATGACCGGGATGTAGGTCACCTCTGCACCGCGGGCGTGGGCAAACTCGCGGATCCCGTTGACCGAGTTGTGGTTGTCGAAGGTCAGCAGATAGCGCCCGCCTGCGAAGGGATAGGACTCGCCGAGCAGTTTCAGCGCGCCGCTGGCGTTGGAGGTGAAGATGGCCAGGTATTCATCCGGGTCGGCATTGAGAAAACGCAGGATGGCGGCGCGGGTGCTGTCGACCAGCTCCGTGGCGACAATCGAGGTGGGGTTGGTGGAATGCGGGTTGCCGAAGACGTGCTCGGCCAGCAGTTTTTGATGCTGGCGGATCTGCGATTCGGCGTAGATGCCGCCGCCTGTGTAATCCAGGTAGATGTGCTCGCCGCGGTCGAGGCGCGTGTATTCGGTTTGCCGGAGTTTGTCGAGCTTTTCAGTGGAGGCGTAAGCGGGATAGGCTTTCAGGAAGGCGTCAAAATCGGGCTTGGGTATAGACATCGTGCAGGCTCCCAAAGTCAATTTAACCACAGTTTCTTACCGCGAAGATACAAAGGTCGCGAAGGAAAAGACCCAAAAAAGGCAGCTGATTGAGAGACCCGAGATGGATGACGGGTTGTGTTTTTTAACGCGAATGCCTCGAATTTTCGAAGACCCTAACGGGCACACGTAACGCGAAACCCATAAAAAGAGATTCGCGTCTTTCGCCTTTTTCGCGCAATTCGCGTTAAATAAGGAATGAGCTTACGCAGGCAATAGGCCGGGTTTATTAAAACAAGGGGAAGATCAGCGCGTACAGGATACTGGCGATCGCGCAGGTGAGCAGCATGACAGGCAGGCCGCGTCGCAACCATATTTTAGAAGTGATCGGTGTGCGCGTCCTTTCGGAAAGCGTTGCCACAATGATATTGGCCGATGTGCCAATGATCGTTCCATTGCCTCCGAAGCCTGCGCCAAAGGCCAGCGCCCACCAGATCGGGGTTACGTCCATTCCCGATTCGCCCAGCCCATGCACCACTGGAATCAACGCGATCGTGATCGGCACGTTATCCACCACCGCCGAAAGCACGGCGACCACCCAGATCAAGCCGATACCGAACCATATCGGCGGGATGACGGACGCCCGCTCCAGCAAACCGACGATCGCCTCCAATACGCCGGCTGCCTCCAAACCGCCCACCATGATGAAAAGGGATGCGAAGAAGATCAGCACGCTCCATTCGACCCTCTTGAAAACCTCATCCAGGTTCGGGCGTACCCAGACGAGCGCCACCGCCGCCGCGCTCAAGGCCACGAAGGAAGGGCTGATGTGCAAAACATGATGAATAAAGAAGAACAATATTGCAGCGCCCAGCACGATCAGGATGCGGCGCGCATTCTCCGGCTGGTTAAGGGTCTCCGCCGGGTTCAATTTCATCACGGCTTTGGCATTACGCGGCCGTTTGGATAAATCCTTCCGGAAAAGGAATTGCAACAGGAATAAAGCACCGGCCCAGACCACGACAACGATCGGCAGGGAATACACCAGAAAATCAGTGAACGACAGGCCTGCCGCTGAACCGATCAGCACGTTCGGAGGGTCGCCCACCAGCGTCGCCACGCCGCCCGTATTTGAAAGCAGGGCTTCGGAGATAAGGAACGGCAGAGGGCTGATGCCGAGGATCTCGCAGATCAATATGGTCACTGGTGCGATCAGTACAACGGTGGTCACATTATCAAGGAACATCGATAGCACGGTGGTCACGACCCCCAGGAGTACGAACAAACGTGCCGGCTTCCCGCGTGAAGCCCGGGCGGCCAATACCGCCAGGTATTCGAAAAAGCCCGTCGGTTCGAGCATAGCGACCAGCATCATCATGCCCAGCAGCAGGCCGAGCGTGTTGAAGTCGACCGCTGCCAGCGCGGCCTCTTCGGAATAGAAACCAAAAATCCTGCCAACCCCCACCATCAGAGCGCTCGCCGCGATAGCTGTGATGGATCGAGGGAGCTTCTCGGTGAAGATCAGCACCAGGCCGGCAGTGAAGATCAGGCTGGATAAGACCGCTGCAAGCGTCATTTCTTTTTTCCTGTTTTCTGCCAGGCTGAAAGGATGG
>CAYUUJ010000300.1:0-3938 GCA_964447845.1 uncultured Anaerolineaceae bacterium | reverse complement strand
CTGCCAACCCCCACCATCAGAGCGCCCGCCGCGATAGCCGTGATGGAACGAGGCAGCTTCTCGGTGAAGATCAGCACCAGGCCGGCAATGAAGATCAGGCTGGACAATACCGCTGCAAGCGTCATTTCTTTTTTCCTGTTTTCTGCCAGGCTGAAAGGATGGCTACACCGATGTCCACGCGCGAAGTCACACCGACAAGCTTTCCCTCCTCCGAAATGACCGGGATATCGTGCAGGTTGTGCTGCAGCATTAGTGCATATGCGCGCAACAAGCCCGTATCTTCAGTCACGGTGATGGGAGGCCGCATGATGCTCTGAACCGATTTGGACAGCGTGGTTGCGGAGGGATGGCTGGTTTCAACCGCGCCAAAATCGTGCACGAAATCCACATCCTCCACAAAACTGACGAAATCGGGCAATTCCAGCGTAAGCAGGTCGCGCAGGCCGATCACGCCCAGCAGTTTCCTGTCATCATCAACCACCGGAAGCATTCCAATATGATTTTTCGAAAAGGCATTGGCAGCTTCGCGGATCTTCGCCGTCGCCGGTATCGAGATGACTTTGCGTTTCATACAAGTCTTGACTTCCATGAGGTCTCCTTAACAGAATCCTTAAATAATTCCGGATTTTTTATACCATGAATATTATGATCTTATATTAATTCCCGAAAAAGGAAAAAAACCAGGCTGCAGGCCAAAAGATCCAGAAGGCGGAATGGAGAATGCGAAATGCAGAATGGTTGCAAGACCCAAGGCGGCTGACAGGTTTTGATGTTTTTAACGCGAATGGAGCGAATACCACTTCGTGGCACAGGTAAACGAATAGCGCTATTCCTTAAACCCTTCGCGCCATACGCCCTTTCGCGTCATTCGCGTTTAAAAGTTAAAGCCCTCGTCTGAAATGGCAAGGGCTTTTGTTTTTTGCTTTTTGTTTTACGTTTTACGCTTTACGTCTTACGCCACACTCTTCTCTATCTCTTCCTGTTTCTTGAACTGGCTCATATACAGGTCGTAATAAAAACCTTTCTTCTCCAGCAGTTCAGTGTGTTTTCCGCGCTCAATGATCTGACCGTCTTTGAGCACCAGGATCATGTCTGCGTTGCGGATGGTGGACAGGCGGTGCGCGATCACGAAGGCGGTGCGGCTTTTGAGAAGTTCATCGAAAGCCTTCTGGATCAGGCGCTCGGTGCGCGTATCCACCGAGGAGGTGGCTTCGTCCAGGATCAGGATGCGCGGGTCGGCCAGAGCGGCGCGCGCGATCGAGAGCAGCTGCCGCTGCCCCTGGGAAAGACCGGAGCCGCGCTCGCCCAGCACGGTCGCGTATTTCTCGGGCAGGCGTTGGATGAAGGTGTCTGCGTTCGAGAGTACCGCCGCCGCGATGACTTCATCGTCCGTGGCATCCGGCCTGCCGAAGCGTATGTTTTCCATAACGGAGGTGCTGAACAGGAACGTGTCCTGCAGCACAATGCCGATCTGTTTGCGCAGCGATTCGGCGGTCACGTCGCGCACGTCGATGCTATCGATCTTCACAGAGCCGGCCGTCACATCGTAAAAGCGCGGCAGCAGGTTAATGATGGTGGTCTTGCCTGCGCCCGTCGGGCCGACGATGGCGATGGTCTGTCCCGGTTCGGCGATGAAGCTGACGTCTTTGAGCACGGGCACGCCGTCTTCATAATGATGCGAGACGTTTATGAATTCAACCCTGCCTTGAATTTCGTCCATCGAACGTGCGCCGGCTTTGTCGTTGACAGCCGGTTTTTCATCCAGGATATTGAAAATACGCTCCGCGCCTGCGATGGCGTTTTGAATATTCGTCCATAATACAGCGATCTGCTGGATCGGCTGGTTGAAGCGCTGGACGTAGCCGAGGAAGGCGATCACCAGGCCCAATGTAACGACCGTGCCCAACAGGGTCTGGCCGGTCAGCAAATACCAGCCGCCCACACCTGTGACGATCGCCAGCGCAACATAAGAAAGTGCTTCCAGGGCTGGGGCTAATGCGGATGAGTAAGCCACGGCGCGCACGTTGGCGTCCCGGTTGGCGGCGTTGACTTCCTTGAATTGCTCGATGTTCTCGTCGGCGCGGTTGAAAGCCTGTGCCTCGCGTACGGCGGAGATGCTCTCCTGCAGCTCGGCGTTGACATTGCCGATCTCTTCACGCGAAACGCGGAAAGCCTTGCGGGCCTGGTTGGAGAAATACAGCGTGACCAAAAACATGAAGGGTGAGACCGAGAGCGAGAGCAGCGCGAATGGCAGGTTGGCCGTCAACATGTTGTACGCCACCCAGACCAGCAGCAGGATGCCGCTGAACACGTTGACCAGCGCGAACGAGAAGGCTTGCTCGATGGCGGTGGTGTCGTTGGTGATGCGGCTCATCAGGTCGCCGGCTTCGTTCTCGGAGTAGTAGCTCATCGAGAGTTTATGCAGATGTTCAAAGACCTGCACGCGCAGCGAGCGCAGAACGTGCTGTCCGGTCCAGGCCATGCAGAAAAAGGTCGCGCCGGTCAGAACCGCACCGAGCACGAACAGCACGACCATGATCAGCACGAGCCGGGTGAGCCCCTCGACGCGTTGCAGATCCGTCATGGAGGCGTGAGCGGTTGATTCAAATTCACCGAGATGATAGGCGCGCAGGATCAACCGGCGGGTCGGCGAAAGCGCGGACGGGTCGGTCGTCGCGAGCCAGCAGCTGGAAGCCGTTGCCTGGGTCTGACTCGAGTCTGGCGCGTTGAACAAATCGAGATCGCCGAACGCGGATTGTCCAAGCGGGACCAGGAAACAGTCGGTGGCCTGACCGGTCAGCTCGGGTGTGATGACCTGAGACCAGGTTGCGATCACAACGAACAACACGGCCAGCGCGATCATGTACCAGAATTGGCCGAAATAAGAAACCAGCCGGCTGAGCGTTTCGCTCAGGTTGCGCGGCTTGATGTTCTCGCGGTTGAGGAGATCGCCAAAGCGACCGGGTCCCATCATGGGTTAACCCTCCCTCGGCGTAGCTTCGGGTAACAATTGTGAATTGTAGATTTCTGCATAGATAGGTTCGTTCTCCATTAAGTCTGCGTGCCTGCCGCGCGCCACGATCTCGCCCTTGTCGAGCACAAAGATCTGGTCGGCGTTAATGACCGTGCTGATGCGCTGTGCGATCACGAAAGACGTGCGGCCTTTCATTAAAGTGTCGAGGGCTTTCTGGATCTGTGCTTCTGTGCCCAGATCCACGGATGAGGTCGAATCGTCGAGGATCAGGATGTGCGGGTTGAGCAGCAGAGCGCGTGCGATAGCCACGCGTTGCTTTTGGCCACCGCTCAACGTCTGACCGCGTTCGCCGACGTGCGTATCATAGCCTTGCGGGAAGGCCATGATGAAATCGTGCGCCGCTGCGGCTTTGGCAGCCGACTCGATCTCCGGCTGGGTGGCTTCCGGTTTGCCGAAGGCGATGTTCTGACGGATCGTGCCGCTGAAGAGCGTGGTTTCCTGCAACACGATGCCGATCTGCGAACGCAGCGAGTCAAGCGTGACGTCGCGCAGGTCGTGGCCGTCGATCGTGATGCGGCCATCGGTCGGGTCGTAGAAACGCGGCAGCAGGTTGATGATGGTCGTCTTGCCCGAACCGGTCGCGCCGAGCAGTGCGATGGTCTCGCCGGGTTTGGTTTCGAAGCTCACATTCTTGAGCACCGGATCCCCGCCGCCGAAATAGCGGAAGGTGACGTTCTCGAATTTGACATCGCCTTTGACCTCGGGCAACTGGATGGCGTCCGCTTTGTCCGTGATATCGGATTTCGCATCCAGGATCTCAAAGATACGGTCGGCAGAGGCGGTCGCCTGTCCAAGTTGTGTGATGATGAAACCGAACTGGGCGATGGGAAAGAACAAATACAGCAGGTACAGCGAGAACTCCTGCCACTCGCCGATGGTGAGCAGGCCGGCGATGATCTGTTTG
>CAYUUJ010000299.1:0-3939 GCA_964447845.1 uncultured Anaerolineaceae bacterium | reverse complement strand
CAGACGGAATCGATCCACACCTTGAACCAGCAAACGCACGGTGTTATCCGGCGCGCGCAGTAAGCGATGTACGATGGCGATCGTCCCGACTTTGTAGAGATCATCCGGACCCGGCGATTCCAACTCGGGATTTTTGGCCGCCACCAAGCCAACCAGCTTATCCCCGCCCACGACCTCGTCCACCAATTTGATGGAACGCGGCTGCCCCACCGTCAGGGGAACGGCTGTTTGAGGATAGACAACCACACCACGCAAAGGCAGGATGGGCAGAACGTCCGGATACTTTGGAGTCTCAGCCGGCTGCGTTGACTCGGAGTCAGTAGACTCTTTTTCCTTCTTTTCCGGGCGCGTTGAAACAGCCGGCATGAGCAGGCTGATCAGCTCATCGTCATCGACGTCCATCCATTGAAAGAGATCGCTAAAACTGGAATGCCAGCGGGAAGCAGGCATGCTTACTTCACCTCATCGTCGTTCGATTTTATCTTCGGCAGTACGACTGTCAGAAAACCATACTTATACACCGCGGTGGCGTTATCAACATCTACAGCATGCGTGATCGCCACGCTGGCAGCGAACTTCCCGAACCGTATTTCCATTTGGCGATAAGCCCGGCGTTCCGGAAGGTCCGGGCGGGATCCGCTGATCGTGAGGGTGTCGTTCTCGAAAGCGACTTCGAAGTCCTCGTCGCGCATGCCCGCGATTTCCATCCGCACAATCCAGGCCTGATCCGTTTCGTATGCGTCCGTCGGCGGGCTCCAGATGCTGGAGCTGACCTGCCAACTGACCGAATGAACACGCCTGCCACCGACCACAGACGATACGGTTTTGCGGATGACTGTAGGCATATCTTGCTCCTTATCTATACATAGTACGGGGCTGACACAAGGATATTACTTAAACAAGCTCGCCGCCGGCAGCTGTAACCATATCTTTATTATTGGATTTATCCGCCTGGGCGGGCTTTTAAGCGAGATTTGTGAATTTCTGGCGCCCCCGGCGAGAATCGAACTCACATCTACGGATTCGAAGTCCGACGCTCTATCCATTGAGCTACGGGGGCACGGGCCAAATTATACTGCTACTTCCCTTAATCTCTTTTTCCTAGAGACTCTACCGCAGTACCCTGTACTGCTACTTCTTATAATATCTTTTCCCTTAGAACTCCAGCGCAGCACCTTGTACTGCTACTTCTTTCTAATCCCTGTTACCTAGGAATTCCGGCGCAGTACTTTGTAACTGCTTCTTCCATAACTCCCTAACCGACGGCATCGGGCATCCGGCAGGGATAGAATATTCAATTACCATGCACTTCTTATTGGGAATGTATGCCTCCTTGTCCGTCTTGGGAAATGCACTTAGAATCATCCCATCTCCGAGGAAAGGACTTTTTGAATGGATATTCAAACATTTGGTGAGCGGGTGGTAAAGAACCTGGAAACGGTGATCGTGGGTAAACGCCCGGCAATTGAACTGATCGTGGTTGGCCTGCTCTGTCAGGGACACGTACTGATCGAGGATGTGCCTGGAGTTGGAAAGACGATGTTGGCCCGCAGCCTGGCACGTTCGTTGGATTGCACCTTCAACCGCATCCAATTCACCCCGGATATGCTTCCCAGCGATGTAACCGGCGTCTCCATATATAACCAACAGAAAGGTCAATTTGAGTTCCGGCCCGGCCCGATCATCGGCCAGATCATCCTGGCGGATGAGATCAACCGCGCCACTCCCAAAACCCAAGCTGCCCTGCTCGAAGCCATGGAAGAGCGCCAGGTGACCGTGGACGGCACCACCCACAAATTGCCCCAGCCTTTCATGGTGGTTGCCACCCAAAACCCGATCGAATATGAAGGAACCTTCCCTTTGCCGGAGGCACAATTGGATCGATTTCTCCTAAGGATCCAATTGGGATATCCGGCCATGAAAGATGAACTGCAGGTGATGGACGACCAACAGCTCCAGCATCCGATCGAAACCCTCCAGCCGGTAGTGCAAGTGGATGAACTCCTGCAAACCGCGCAGGAGATCCGGAAGATCTACGTCTCACCCGCGGTCCGGCGCTACATCGTTGAGCTGACCACGCGTACCCGCCAAAGCGGCGAAGTGTACCTGGGCGCAAGCCCGCGCGGCAGCCTCTCCCTCTTTCGGACGGGCCAGGCACGCGCCGCCCTGCTGGGCCGGGATTATGTCCTGCCTGACGACATCAAGGAACTGGCGGCACCCGTATTGGCACATCGCATCATCGTCAGTCCGGCAGCACGCTTACGCGATCTGAATTCCGATCGCATCGTACAGGAGATCGTCTTCGATACACCCGTACCCGGCGGGGACTTCGCACCTGAGTCAACAAAAGCGACTACCGAACCCAGGAGTTAGATGAGATCCGGTCGGATCCTTGTAGCGCTGTTGATCTTATTCGGCGCCCTCGGCGCGATCGTCACCGGTGCTGAGATCTATTCACGCTTACTCTACCTGGGCCTCTTCCTGGTGCTGGTAAGCGCCTCCTGGACCTGGATCGCAGCCCGCTCGCTGCGTGTACAACGAAAAGCCCGCTCCCAGCGCGCCAATGTGAACGATATCTTTGAAGAACATTTCGAGATCACCAACGGTAGTTTTTTACTTAATTTATGGATCGAGGTATTCAACGCAACGACCATTCCGGGGGCTGCCGGTTCACGGCTGCTGACCCTGGTCGGTGGTCGCCAAAAACGCAGTTACATTGCACGCACCGTGCTGACGCGCCGCGGCGCGTTCCCACTCGGCCCCACCTGGTTAACATCCGGAGATCCGTTTGGACTCTTTAGGATCAAACGGCAATTCCCCGCAAAAGAACCTCTGGTGGTCCTGCCAATGATCTTCGATATTTCTGCATTCCTATCCCCTCCCGGTTTACTGCCGGGCGGGCAGGTGATCCGGCGCAAGGCCACGGACGTAACGCCCCATGCGAGCGGGGTCCGCGAATATGTCCCCGGAGATCCTTTGAAACGCATTCATTGGCTGACGACATTGCGCCGCGGCCAAATGATGGTCAAAGAATTCGAGCAGGATCCGCAAGCTGAGGTCTGGCTCTTCCTGGACGCGCAACAGAACGCTCAAGCGGAAAAACCATACCAGGTGGCGGTCCAGAAAGCGGACGCCTTGCTTTTCAAAGTCGATACGCTGCTGTTCGGTCGTCGCCCGGATTTTCATCTGCCTCCCTCAACACTCGAGTATGCCGTTTCCATCACGGCCTCTCTGGCGCATTATTTTCTGAACCAGCGCCGGGCAGTGGGGCTGGTTACATCCAGCCGCGCGTACACAATGATCCCTGCCGAACGGAGCTTGCGCCAGGAGGGAAAAATTTTGGAGACGCTGGCGTTTGTGGAAGCGAAGGGATCTTTATCCGTGGCAGGCTTGGTGGCGGCTCACGCGCAGCAATTGCCGCAAGGCAGCAGCGCCATTTTAGTCACGCCGACTGTTTCTTCGGACTTGCTGGTGGCGATCGATGATCTGCAACGCCGCAACCTCCGTCCGCTGGTGGTTCTGCTTGTCGCAAAATCGTTCGGCGGAGCCTCGGGCACCGAAACTCTGATCCGTTCACTGACCGAACGAAACGTTCCGGTCTGCCCTGTTATTTGCGGGGCGGATCTCGGTCAGGTACTTTCAAATTTTGCTGCCCCGGAAACACGAGATAATCGATCATGGCGAAAACCACTGTCAGCACAATTGACTTAAATTTTCAGGGCAGACCGGAAGCGATCGCTGCTTACGCGCTCCGACACTCGACCGGTGTGGTTCTGATCGAGAGCGGACCCGGTTCGACTCAAGCGCGGCTTGAAGCCGGTCTGAAGGACCTGGGCTTTAGCCTCACCGACGTGACCCACGTCCTGCTCACGCATATCCATCTTGACCACGCGGGAGCAGCCGGCTGGTTGGCGGGACACGGGGCCGAAATTATTGTGC
>CAYUUJ010000298.1:0-3940 GCA_964447845.1 uncultured Anaerolineaceae bacterium | reverse complement strand
AAGAAGTGCGGGGTTTGATGCACATCCTGGAGGATGTGATCGACCGCGAACTCGCAGAGCTGAATAAAGAAGGCGTTCAGTTAAGGCATATCGGGCGGCTGGAACGTCTGCCGAAGAAACTTCAGAAGAAAGTACTGGAAGCCATCGAGTTGACAAAAAATAACGACCGGCTGATCTTGAACGTGGCCTTCAATTATGGCGGCCGGGATGAGATCGTATCCGCCATCCAAAAGATCATCCAGGCCGGCGTCCGGCAGGAAGATGTGACCGATGAATTGGTCAGCCGGTATATGTTCACTGCCGGCGTGCCCGATCCGGACCTGATCATCCGCACCTCCGGTGAATTGCGGGTCAGCAATTTCCTGATCTGGCAGGCGGCCTATTCGGAGTGGTATATCACGCCCACCTTCTGGCCCGATTTCAACAAGGACGAATACCGCCGTGCGTTGGAAGCCTTCGCGGCGCGTGACCGCCGGTACGGCAAGGTCTCATCCGGGGAACTCCAGGGGACGAATGCTTAGGCGCACCGTAACAGCCCTGGCGCTGTTGTGTATAGGCCTGCCTATGGTGATCCTGGGCGGGCCGTTTTTCTTTGTTTTGATCACGATCTTTCTGGTCGGCGCAGCCCGCGAATATGTGCAGATGTTCCGCGCCGCTCACTTTGAGGCCAGTCCCTTCCTCACAGTGGGCGGGGTTTTTTTAATTCTGGCAGCCCGGACTTTTGCACCGCAAGCCGCGGTTCCCGTTTTTGTCGGATTGATCCTGCTTGCCATGGCAGTGCATGTGATCGCCTTCGAACGCGGACGCGAACAAGCCGCGCTGGATTTCACCGTCACACTCGGGGGCCTGGTATATCTTGGCTGGATCGGCGCCTATCTGTTTGACTTGCGGAATTTACCCGAAGGCGGCTGGTGGTTCATGCTGGTCCTGCCCACCATCTGGCTGGCGGATTCCGGCGCGTACTCGATCGGCGCAGCGTATGGAAAACACAAGATGTCTCCGCGTCTCAGCCCGAAAAAGAGCTGGGAGGGATTTTGGGCCGGCGTATTCACGAGCGTGATCGGCGCCATGTTTTTCGCGTTCGCCTACAGCCGCTGGGGCGCACTGACCGGCGATGTAACGCTCCTGGAGGCCGCCTTGCTTGGGTTGCTATTGGGTTTGCTCACACCGCTCGGGGATCTCGGCGAAAGCATGTTCAAGCGGCAGGCCCATCTGAAAGACTCCAGCGACATCATTCCGGGGCACGGGGGATTTTTTGACCGGATCGATTCGTGGCTGTGGGCGGCAGTGATCGGTGTTTATTTTATTCAGTGGTTCATTCTCTAATAGTGTATCTGAGACCTATATTCACCACAGATAAACTCAGATGAACTTAATGGGTCTGATGAAAAAATCTGTTTTTATCGGCCAAACACCGTTTATCTGCGTCCATCTGTGGTTACCAACAGAATATTCAAACGCTCTATGAACGGAGAAGACCATGGAATCATCTGAAGCTCTCGAACCCACCCGCAATCTGGCCCTCGATCTGGTGCGCGTCACCGAGGCGGCCGCGTTGGCGTCCGGCCGCTGGATGGGCCGCGGGGATAAAGTTGCGGCCGACCATGCTGCGGTGGAGGCCATGCGCCTGGTGCTCGGCACGATCTCGATCGACGGTGTGATCGTGATCGGGGAAGGTGAAAAAGACTCGGCCCCGATGTTGTATAACGGCGAGAAGGTCGGCAATGGGACCGGGCCGCAAGTGGACGTTGCAGTCGACCCGATCGACGGGACCCGGCCGCTGGCGTTCGGCCGCTCGAGCGCCATCTCGACCGTGGCGCTGGCTCCGCACGGGACGATGTACAACCCCGGCCCGTTTGTGTACATGAACAAGATCGCGGTCGGGCCCGAAGCGCTCGGCAAGATCGATATCGAACGCTCGATCACGCACAATCTCAAAGCGATCGCCAAAGCCAAGGGGAAATCAGTGGAAGACGTGACCACCATCATTCTGGACCGCGACCGTCACGACGAGATGGTGGCCGAGATCCGCAAGGCCGGCGCGCGCATCCGCATGATCCCGGATGGGGACGTGGCTGCCGCGTTGATGACCGCCTGGCCTGATTCAGGTGTGGACGTCCTGTTCGGCATCGGCGGCACGCCGGAGGGCGTGATCGCAGCCTGCGCATTGCGCGCCATGGGCGGCGAGATCCAGGGCAAGTTATATGCGCGTGACGAGGATGAACTGCGCCGCGGCCGTGAGGCCGGCTATGATTTCGAGAAAGTCCTGACCATGAACGACCTGGTCTCGTCCGAAGACGTCTTCTTCGCCGCCACCGGCATCACGGACGGCGAGCTGCTGCATGGCGCGCGTTATTTTGGCGATGGCGCCCGCACCGACTCGCTGGTCGTGCGCGGCCTGACCGGGACCGTGCGACAGATCACCGCCGTCCATCGCCTGGACAAGTTGCATCACCTGAGCGCGATCAAATATTAAGAGAATATGTCATTGCGATCGCGAAGCATCCCGAAGCGAAGCGTAGGGAGAGTGACGCCGGTGGTTGAGTAGGTCGGGTGTTCTTCCCGACCATATCGAAACCCGACGTTGCAATCTCCTGCTTCAAGTCCAGGACGCTTGACACCTGACACCTGACACGTGAAACTTGACACTTTATCTTGACACCCTCCTGCCTTCCTCTTATAATCTCGCACGCATTCCTGGCTAGCTCAATGGCAGAGCGAGCGGCTGTTAACCGCTAGGTTCGAGGTTCGAGTCCTCGGCCAGGAGCTAGAAGCCCTCCAGATTTTGTTGGAGGGCGCATTGTTCGGTCTGACGCCCTTAAAAAGGGCTGTTATTCGCAATCTCGGCCAGGAGCTTTTCTCAAAATGAAATTGCCTCTGACAATATAACTCCAGCAAATTATTTCCAACACTGGATAATCAAGTTTGGCTGAGGAAGCAAATAGGCGAAGAGTCCCGTCCTTTGTCTGGACAAGTTTCATAAGTGGACATTGAGTCTTGTAAAACGGTTTCCGCCTCTTTATAATGATGTTTGCGTTTGTTGCCTCTCATCGTGGAGGGAAAAATATGGAAAATGACCAGGGGCCACCTCCGGTTTTACCCGAGGATGCCCAGGCAAAGAATGAAGACGATACCACTACAATTCCGGAAGAGGCCTTCCTGGTCATTGATGGTGTAAAAGTGTATCCCTTGACTGAACCGATCATCAGCATCGGCCGCCGTCTCGGAAATACGCTGGTGATCGACGACAACCGGGTTTCTCGTCTGCATGCCCAATTGCGGGCCATCAACAGCCGCTATGTGCTCTTTGATCTGGAGTCGAGCGGGGGCACGTATCTAAACGGCCGCAAAGTTAACCAGGCGGTGGTCTATCCAGGGGATGTGATTTCACTGGCCGGGGTGGATCTGATCTATGGCCAAAAGAACCCGCCGCCGCGTCCGGATTTGAAACAAACCTGGCCCTTTGAAAAAAATAAATAGCTTCATAAACATAGAAGCCTCGTCAGGGGCTTTTTTGTTAAATTCGACGAACCAGGCTCTGGCCGAAATAGGGTCCACGAATTTACGCGAATTCGCGCGAATGGTTTAGGACAATTCGTGTAAATTCGCGTGGATGAGTGGATTCGTTTTTCCATCGATAAACAATTTATAATAGGATCAGGAAAGGAAACAGCATGCAAACCTTTAAACCCGTCATCCGCTGGTGGTCGCTGGTCAACCCGCGTATCATCGCGCACTTCTCCGAGGAACTGGTCGTGCACAACGACCGCTTCATCTTCAAGAAGGGGATCATCAGCAAAAGCGAGATCGTCATCCCGTTCGCGCGCGTCACCAACTACTCCGCCGAGCAAAATCTGTTCGACCGCATCTTTGGCCTGGGTAATTTCAAGATCGAGACCGCCGGTTCCACGATTACGCCTGAACTCACTTTGATGGGATA
>CAYUUJ010000297.1:0-3945 GCA_964447845.1 uncultured Anaerolineaceae bacterium | reverse complement strand
CGCCGCATGCCGCGCAGCGTGGGCATGCGTGGATCATCCCAACCATGAACATAGCCTTCCTTTACCAATCGTAGAAGCTTGCGTTTGCTCAGGACGGAATAGGTCAAGTTAAGACGGGCAAACTCGATCTGCCGCGGTTTGAAAACCTCCAACTGCTCGAGGAACCATTCGTATAACGGGCGGTGGTTGACGTACTCGAGCGAGCACAACGAGTGCGTGACGCCTTCCATCGAGTCATTCTGACCATGTGCCCAATCGTACATCGGGTAGATCTTCCACTTATCGCCCGTGCGATGGTGGCTCTGGTGAATGATACGGTACATGATCGGATCGCGCAGGTTCGTATTTGGACTCGCCATATCGATTTTTGCGCGCAAGACCCGGGCGCCGTCCGGAAACTCGCCTTTCTTCATCCGCTCGAGGAGGTCCAGGTTCTCCGCGACCGTTCGGTTCCTGTTCGGAGACTCCTTGCCTGATTCCGTTAATGTGCCGCGGTTCCTATTGACATCCTCCGCGCTTTGATCGTCCACATAGGCCAGCCCATTTTTTACAAGAATTAAAGCCCACTCGTATAGTTTGTCGAAATAATCGGATGCGTAATGCTCGCGCTCTCCCCAGTCGAAACCAAGCCAGCGGATATCATCCTTGATGGCATCCACGTATTCGACTTCTTCCTTAACGGGATTTGTATCGTCAAAACGCAGGTTGCAAGTGCCGCCAAAATCGCGTGCGATCCCGAAGTCAATCGCCATGGCTTTGGTATGCCCAATGTGCAAATAGCCATTGGGTTCGGGCGGGAAACGCGTGCGGACGTGGTCGTAGCGTCCGTTTTTCAGGTCTTCAGCCACGGCTTCACGAATGAAGTCGGATGGCTTGTCTGATTCTTCAAGGGTCATGGATGGAATGCCTCAGCGAGAAAATGTTCGACAATTATAACAAACCGGGAAGTTGTTTTATAATCCCATGAGACAGGAGGCAGGTATGAGCGAGTCTAAAACAACTTCGAAGTTCCTGGGCACATATTTCGACCGGGACACAGTCCTGCGCGTCGCGCGCTGGGCCGAAATCCTTTCGTGGGTGGTGGTGGTCGTTTACGTAATGGACATCCTGCTTTCGGCAGGCACCTTTATTCTCCAGATCGCGCGTGGATTTTGGGCCGGGCTGGGTTTTACCGACCTGGCTACCAACGTCTTGTATATCATCGAACGGCCATTCCGAGGCATCGTTTATTTTGTTGCTTTACAGGCCATCGGAAAAGCGCTATTAATTTTGATGGATATGGAAGAAAACCTGCGCAGTGCGGCGAGAAAATAAGCTTGTTATGCGAGCGAATAGATATAAGAATCATGCGTAACGGACAGCTCCCTTGCCCGAACGCATGGCCTATGCTACAATACCGCCCGCTGGAGAGGGCACAATCAGCGTGCCCTAGTGGGGGCTCGTCTAATGGTAGGACGGCTGTCTCTGGAACAGTTAGTAGAGGTTCGAATCCTTTGCCCCCAGCTTAACCGCCTATTCAAGGCGGTTTTTATTTGTAATTCATGATACCAAATGGCCCTGCTCTGCAGGGCCATTTGGTATTTTCAGGCTGACTGCGCATCTGCAAGAGCGGTCTGTTCTTCGATTAATGGACGTAATGACGGTGGAACCCGGGCGTCGTTAACGGAAACCGTGTGTGTTTTGTTGTCGCCGAAGCCTATGGTCATCGTGTATTGTAGGTCATCCAAAGTTCCAGCTGTGCCCAACTGCTCCGGCAGCTTAAAGAAATCTGCGTCATGGATGAGCTGGAACAGGTTTTGGGATTCGGCTGCGGGCAAGGCTTCCAGGTCGACGTTGAACTCAGTTTCGCGGTCCGTTCCTGTACGCTTGAAGTTGATCTGGATCATATTTTGGGCCTTTCTGAGGTCAGACTGATGGTATAGAACCTAAAACGACCCTCCGTGGCGTTTGCTATGGGTCACGCGCTCTATCCCAGCTGGTATTTCCCCTAGATCCAGGCTGTGGTCCGCTCTCCTTACCAGATAAAAACTGGTTAGAAATCCATACCAAACCATATATTATGGGGTAAATTGTTGGTCATATGTAAGGTATCGAAAACCTTGGAATTGTTTTACAATATCGCATATGTGGACTAGGCATAAATGTGAGGTCTATATCTATGGCTAGGATTGAGCGATTATTGGATCATGCATATGATTTGATCGAGGAGCGGCATATCGGCGATGCCGCGCAAGTGCTCGACGCCGTCATCCTTAACGATCCACATAATATCGAAGCCTGGGAATTATATGTTCAGATCAGCAACACCCGGTCCAGCCTTGAAATGCTGGCTGAGCGGGTTCGCAGGAACCGCGATCTGACGACCTGGGAGAAGAAAGAGATCCTCTCCTATCAAGAATATATACTAAATCATCTTCAGAACGAGCAGAACGATTATTTTGACGGTGGACAGGTTTCAGGTGGTTCGAGGTCGGCGCTTACGATCCTGGCAGCGATATTAGCAGCAGTCATCGCTTTGTGGGTTTTTGTACCTGAAGTACGCACAATGGTGGCTTTTTACTTTCTGGTCGCATTCATCCTGGCTCTGGGATTTTGGTTTTGGAAATCGGATCGATCCGGCGAATGGAGCGGTTCACGGAGTTTTTCTTATGGCGTGTCCACGCCTCAGTTGATGGATATCGAAAAACCCGAACTGTTCTTCCATGAACCGATCATCAAGGTCGGCCCTGCCCCAAACGACGAAAATTAGCGAATTTGAAAACTAAAAACAGCGCACATAAATGTGCGCTGTTTGTTTTTTATAAATATTACAGTTAAAAACGGAGTGGAAATTATTTCCACTCCGTTTTTAACTCAGGAAGGAACCGGGCTTCGACCGAACCAGGACTTCCACTCTTCTTTTTCCCATATCACCAGGATCGAAGCTGCGATAAAAATCGACGAGTACGTTCCGCTGAACAAACCCACCAGGAGGATCACTGCAAATTCCTGTAATGTGATCCCGCCGAATAAAGCCAGTGCCAGCAAAAGAAACTCCACCGTCATCAGCTGTGTGTTAATCGACCGCTGCAGGGTCTGGACGATCGAGTGATTGACGAGCGTCTCATATTCCAGGCGACGGAACAGATTGGTGTTCTCGCGGATGCGGTCGAATACCACGATCTTATCCTGCACCGAAAAACCGATCACGGTCAGGAGGGCGGTCAGGAATAATGCGTCCATCTGCCAGCCGAAAAACATGCTGCCGAGACCGGCCACACTGATCACGACGGCTACATCGTGTACCATGGCGATGATCGCGCAGATGCCATAACGAAAGGCATTTGGTACTTTGCGAAACGATATGGTGATGAACATCACCACAGCCAGCGCGGCCAGGCCTACAGCCATGGCTGCTCGCGAGGCTACTTGCCGACCGATGCTTGGGCCCACGCTGTCGAAGCGGACGACTGTCACTGTCCCGCCTGAGGCGGTTTCCATTCCGGTCAAGATTTGATCGCGCACTTCGTTATCCAAAAATGAGGAACGGACCAATAATGTGCCGTCGTCTGTAGTCTGGACTTGGGCATCCGGTATCCCGGCGGTCTCGTACAGAGCAACCACCTCGGACGGCTGCATTGTATTCTCGGCTTCGAATTGGACCTCGAGCAAGCTTCCGCCTGTGAAATCGATCGAAAGGGGCAAGCCGTTCAGGGCCAGCAGCACGATCCCCGGTATGATCACCAGTAAGGAGACTGCGAAATAGATGTAACGTTTGCTAAGGATGTCGATCATTGGATTTGTTCCTTAAATGCCAAACCAACGCGGCAAATTCTTCGGTTTGAAAGTTTTTATGGCAAGCGTGAGAAGTGAGCGGGTCACAAAGAATGCCGTGAACACCGAGATCAAAACTCCCAAAGCCAGGGTGAGAGAGAACCCTTTCACAATCGTCGCCCCGAAACTCGA
>CAYUUJ010000296.1:0-3952 GCA_964447845.1 uncultured Anaerolineaceae bacterium | reverse complement strand
CTCATAGAATTGACTATTCCAACTGAAACGGGGCATAACAACGCAAACGGAGTTCGTATTTCGGGTCCGCAGGCGGGCAGCGGGGTAATTAGACATGAATGAACCGCCGATGCGCATCATCGTCGCTGACGATCATGCTTTGGTTCGTGGTGGCGTTGGAATCTTAATAAAGATCATACATCCGAATACCGAGCTGATCGAATGCAACAATCTTGAAAAAACGCTCAAGGCCCTCGATGAACCAGAACCGGTGGATCTGTTGCTTCTCGACCTCTTGATGCCGGGGATGGAGTTGCTCAAGAGCGTCAAACACATTTGCAGCACGTGGCCGGATGTTCCGGTGATTGTCATCTCCGTGCGCGAGGACATGCAGACAATTCGTGAAGCACTGCGCTCAGGGGCCATGGGGTATATTCCCAAGACATCCTCACCCGATGTCACAATGAATGCGATCAGACTGGTGCTTTCAGGTGGTATCTATGTTCCCCCCAACGCGCTCCAACTTGGAAGCATAACCAACTCTTCAGAGGATTCGTTGCGGGGTTCCTCTGTGACGGCGGCAGCCGATGGCGGTCCCAAGAATGCTTACGGTGTCACACCAAGACAAGTCGAAGTCATCAGCCTGATCGCCGAAGGCCGTTCAAACAAGGAGATCGCGGCGGAACTCGATCTCACACCGGGAACAGTCAAAGTGCATCTTTCGCGTATCTACAAAATGCTCGGGGCAAAGAATCGCACGGAGGCAATTGCCAAGTATTCGAAGCTAAAAGCTACGGCAGTGCCCAAGTAAACCAGCTTCGGAAGACAGTTATCTCCCTTGTGGCTGGCGCAGCCAATTCCATAAAAGCGCCGCTATCATTATTCCGATGACTGGTCCGATCACATAAATCCAGAAAGTCTGCCAGGCTCCGAGAAATAGATACGGCCCGAAAGCCCGTGCCGGATTCATGGCAGCCCCGGCCACCGGCCCCATCACCAAGACCTCGACTCCAACGATAGCGCCAATGGGCAAAGCCGCGAACTGGCACAGGGGCTCTTTTGCGGCAAGGGATCCACGGATCACCAGCATCATGACGAACGAGAGGAAGCATTCAATTAGGAACGCGTCGATAGGCGTGATGCCCGCTGCACCATTGGGCAGAGGGGCGCCCATCGAACCCTGAGGCCCTAAAATCATGAAGAGTATAGCGCCGGCCGCCGCGGAACCTGCGAGCTGAGCGAGAATATAACCCGCGGCGCGACCACGCGGGAAGTCACCAAAAGCAACGAGGGTGAGAGTCAAAGCGGGATTGAAATGGGCACCTGAAATACCAGCGAAACTCCAAATCAGAATCATCAAAGCGAGCCCGGAGGACGCACCCGAAACTGCCGCTCCAGGCAGATGGCCCAGCAGGCTTGAGACCATCACTGATCCGGCTGCAAAGAAAACGAGAATGGCAGTGCCAAGGAATTCTGCCAAATACTGCTGAAGAGCGTCGCGACCCGCGGGCCCGTTGCGCACAATCACACCGTTAATCGGAAATAGAGCATTGGCAGCTTCTCAGGCAAGCCTTCGATTCGATCGATCACTAGAAAATTTCGGATACCGAAAATCCGTGGCAGGTAACTCTCTCCTCCACTGTTCAGACCGACACAGAAGACGTCGATGCCCAGATGCGAAAGCTCCTGAACCGCCTTGCGCGCGTCCTCGACCAAGTATCGGGTGTCGGCGACGTCAACATCTGCGGGCTCGCCGTCAGTTATTACGAGCACAAGCCGGCGATGCGTGGCACAATCGGTGATTTCCATACCAGCTTGGCGCAGCGCAGCACCGAGCCGTGTCGACAGCATGCCACGCAGTCCGGCGAGCCGCGCCCGCGTCACTGCCGTGTAAGTCTCCGCAAAATCCTTCACCCGATAGTAACGGACTTCTTCGCGGCCGTTGGAACAAAAACCATGGATCGCGAATGGATCGCCAAGTTCGAACATAGCCTCGGCCAGCAGCGCTGCTGCGGCGCGCTCAAGTGCCAAAACTGACATCGTTGTATCCTTCACCCTGTCACGTGTTGATTCGGAGACATCAAGCAATACGAGAACCGAGAGATCGCGGGCGCGCATTTCACTCGTTTCGTAGATGCGCGTATCTGGATAAAGACCGCTACGTTTTTCAATGGTTGCGCGGATACATGCGTCGAGATCGAGCCGGTCACCCTGTGGCCTCCTACGCTGCCTGACCGGGCGTGATATCTTGGCGGCCTTCACCAGGCGGGCTATGCGCGATTTGACATCGGTGTATTTCCTTAAAATATCGTCTATGATTGCCGAAGTGGCGGGCTGTGGTTGAAATTCCAAGATCGTAGTCCACTCGTGGCGGAGCACGCCGCTAATGTGATCCCACTCGCTATGCTTGGCGATGGGTATGCCGACATCCTCCGGCATAGCAACGATCTTTGCCGCTATGTTAGCTTGAGTATTGTCTCTGTCGTCGCGTTCGCGCCGGTTCGGATTGCTGTTTTCTTCCTTCTCATTGATCCGCCTAGCCTCGACGATTGTTTCGGCTGTATGTGTTTCCTCCGGCGGCGACTCACCAAAATCCCATAGTCCGGTATTGTCGTCACGGTAGGACGGCTCCACCACATGTGTCTTGGCATTGAACTGTATGCGCATCTGGCCCAGGTCATTGCCGAGCAAACTCCCGATGGTCCGGCTGATCGATTGATCTTCCCATTTGCCACGGTGATCGAAAAACATCATTCGGCCCTTGCTCACCCAAGGATCGTCGTCGATATAAGTCGGATCAATCAACGCACGGGAGAGCCGCATCATTAGTAGCTCAGCGGTTGGCGCGCTGGCGGGTTCTGCAATATGGAAGCGCACCCACAGCCGCCTGAGGCCGGGGTAGTCCCTGGCTGCTAGCAACTCGGCCCGTGCGTCCTCGATTAGCCCCACCAGAGCCACCTGAATCGGCCGCAGAGATCCCACCGGGAATTTCTCTTGCGTGTGAACGATGTGGGCCCCGATATGGGTCATCACCGCATAATAATGTGCCGTGGCCTCGGGGCCACGGTAGCCTGCAAACACCTCGGGCACGCGGATAAACGTGCCGTCAAAGGACGATCGTCGCGGGGCCCATCCGCCCGGACGGATCGTGGCAGCGCGGATGGCGGGGTGCAGCTTCCACAAGGCCATTAAAACCGCACGCAGCGATTTTTCGGCATCGGCGAAAGTGACTTCGCCCGTGCGCCGCTCGAAAACAGTCAACGTATCCGTGTCGGTCTGAGAATAGTAGGCAAGCCTAAGCAGCGGGTCTCCCGCACTCAGCCGCACGCCATTGAGCAGCCAGGACCGGAAGGCCATTACATTTAGCTTTTCGAGAATGGAGGCCGATTGCCGTAATAGGAGATCGGCCGATTCCGGTGCGAGATTGCATATCTCCTCTATCGTGCGCAGCCACATGCGGAAGGAGGATGAATCCTTCGCGGCAACAAGCACCCCGGGGAGTGACCTGAAGAAGGATTGTAGTACAGGCGCGCCCGCGGTCTTACGAATGGCAAGGGCTGCCTGCACCGCCGTCAAGGCGGCATCGACCCCATGAGCTTGCGCAATTGCAGAAGTTCCAGTGGCGAAAGCCTGGATGACCGTCGGTTCCGAATTGATAGCAGCGACACGCTCAAGCGCTTCAGTCCAGCGGTCAAAAGCCTGGCCGGGAAAGGCACGTCGCAATGCTCCCCAGGACCTAGCATCGAGTCGGTTGGTCCGTTGGGCGGCACTTAGCAGCCCATCAAGGAAGCTCATCCCCATTTGCCGGCACAAACCATGCTCACACGCATGCCGCAATGGCTTCGGTGAGCGCAATCCGCATATCTGGATCATCGGTGATTGGCAGCACCAGCGCCACCTCGCAAGCCTCCGGCAGCAAAACCGACTGACCAATCAGCCGTCCGGCCTGAATCAACATGCGTGTTGATGCGCC
>CAYUUJ010000295.1:0-3957 GCA_964447845.1 uncultured Anaerolineaceae bacterium | reverse complement strand
TTGGACCGGGCGAGTTCGATCGGGAGGAATTCGTCCAAATGGCGGCGGTTAAAAAGACCGGTTAAAGGATCGTGAATCGCTTCCTGCCGCAATTTTTCCTGCAAGACCATCAATTGCTGGTTGGAAGAATCCAGTTCAGAGGTGCGTTGTTCCACCCGCGCTTCCAGATCAGCCTGCAGTTCCCGCAATTCCTTGTTGGCCTGGATCTGTTCGATTTCGTTCCTGCGGGCATCATTGGCGGACCGATTGAGACGGACAACCAGATAATTCAATGCCAGGGTGGTTCCCAGGATGAAGATAGCGGTGGTGGCGATGGTGATCTGTTCCGTAAGCGGGCTAAAGTGCGTGTTGATCAAGCCGCTCGTTTCCGCCACACCGATCACGACAACGGCTATCGCGCTCATCACCCCGAATAGGAGCAGCGCCCGTTGACCAAGCATCAGGCCCGCCACGATCAGAATGAAATAATAACCACCCAGCGCATCGTCGTGGATGCCACCCCCATATATGAGCCGGGTGATAAGCAGGAAGGCGGCCAGAGGAGTGATGGCTCTGGCCGGCCAAAGCTGGCCTTTGTAAACGAAGGCCAGCGAAATAAGCATAAGACCGACAAAGCCGAAATAAATATATTTGTCCAACGCCTTTAAGGCCAGGGGGGCACTGACCACGAGAATGATCACGGCCACAATATGAAAAGTCAGATACAACATGCGGTGATCTTCGTGTTCATCGCCGGATTTATTCAGGAGGCGGGAAATGCGTTGTATCATAATCCCATCGGTATGATCAGTTAACGGTCCATATTTTTTAATGACCACCCTGGCCGAGAATTTGGAATAGACAGAAAAGTCACCCCCTTGCCGTAGGGGCGACGTTTTGTCGCCCAGGGCACGGAAACCGTGCCTCTACCGCACGCGACGCCGCCACTCCTCTTTCAACTGCAGATCGCGCGGGCTGAGCCCCGGTTCGAGCGTCATGAAATCGGTCATCAGACGGTTAAATCGGACCGGGTCTTCGAGCATGGGAAAATGACCGATATCGTCCAGCACCATCTGATGCATCATAAGCGGGAAAGACGCGGAAGCCTCCGGCGACGGCTGACTGATGGCCGGGTCATTCTGGCCATAGACGAACAAACACGGGATGTTCACCTGGTTCATGTGGCCGAACAAATTGTCAGCCTGCAGGCTGGCCATCGAAGCGGTGACAGCTTGCGGGTCCGCTTTCGACGCTTCGGCCAACGCCACATTGATCTCCGGAGAGCGATTGGAAAGCCAGGTCGTCAGTTCAGCCAGAGGCGCGGTCCGCAAACGAGCATTAACGGCTTCATATGTCAGCGGACAGTTGACAGCCAGGATGCGGTCCACGCTGCTGGGATACTGCTTGATGAACTCGAAGCCCACCAACGCACCCAGGCCGTGACCGACGATGGCAATTTTTCCCATGCCCATCTCGCCAAGAAACTTATCCAACAGCATGGCCTGCTGGTCCAGCGTGTAATGCAAAGGCTGGTGAGCGGTGTCCCCAAATCCGAACAGGTCGAGAGCATAGGCGCGGAAGGAAGTGGAGGCTGCCTGCATGGCGGAGATCCAATACCGCCAGGAGCCCACCCAGCCGTGCAGGAAGACGATCGGGCGACCGCGCCCCAAGGCCTCGTAATGCACAATCGACCCGTTCAGGAGGATGGCGCTCAAATTATTTTCCAAACCTCTGCAGAATAGCACGCACGCGCTCGATCAATTGATCAGGCGCGAATGGTTTTAGGAGATATTCCTCCGCGCCGGCCTCCAGGCCGGATTCGATCTCAGCCTCCTGGCCCTTGGCCGAGAGGAACACAACAGGCATATCTTTCAGGTCCGGATGCGCTTTGATGGCGCGGCAGGCATCGTACCCCGTCATGCGCGGCATACGAACGTCCATCAAGGCCAGATCCGGCAGTTCCCGGGCGGCCATTTGGACTGCTTCCTCACCATTATGGGCGACCACCACCTCATACCCCGCGAAACGCAGGGTGAAGGCAACCAGTTCCCGGATATCGGGTTCATCTTCAGCGATCAAAATCTTCGTCATTGAGTCCTCAAGGTTTTTCCTCTTGTATCGGCAATGTAAAAGAGAACATACTACCGTCGCCCGGCTTGCCTTTGCTGGTGATCCAGAGCCGGCCGTTGTGCATCTCAACCAGCTGGCGGACAATGGCCAGACCGAGACCGGTCCCGGGAGTGGCGAGCACCAATGGATTCTCGCCGCGATAGAAACGTTCGAATATGCGCTCCTGCTCGTCCACAGCAACGCCCAACCCGTTATCTTTTACGTCCACCTGCAGCTCGGTTCCGTTCAGTGCATGGATTTTGACTTTGATCTTCCCGTTTTCCGGGGTGTAATGATACGCATTGTCCACCAGGTTCGCGATGATCTGGCGCACACGCTCCGCGTCACCCAGCACCAGCGGCAGATCCTTGGGTGCCTCCAGCGAGATCGTCATCGGCTTTTTCTGCTCGTCCGAGCGGCGGCGCACATCCGAGATCACATCCTCTGCCATGCCGCGCAAGTCGAGCGGCTGGGGTGAGATGGTCACACGCCCGGCTTCAATGCGGGAAATATCCAACAGGTCATTGACCAGGATGTTGAGGCGCTCGGCATTATTCTTGATGATCTCCAGAAAGTGCGCTTGATTCTCATTAAACGCACCGGCCGCACCCATCAGTAGAATGTCGACGTACCCCTTGATGGAAGTCATGGGCGTACGCAGCTCATGGCTGACCGTGGCAACGAACTCAGCTTTCAAACGGTCAACTTCCACCTCGTGCGTGATGTCGCGGAAAATGGAAACCGTGCCCAGGAAGTCGTGCTGCAGGATCACGGGAGCCAGATGGATCAGGATCACTTTACCGTTTTCAAGCTCAAGTTGTTCCGCATACGTATCACCGGACTTGTATAATTCCGGCTCTTCAGCCCAACGTCGGATCGTCTCCATCCAGGCGCTGGAGGATTTACCGAATAAACCCGCCGAGGCATCCAACTGTTGGCCGATCAATCGATTCTTGTCCAGTCCCAGGATGCGTTCGGACGAAGAGTTCATGAAGCTGAGGCCGTTATTAGCCCCGGTGACCAGCACGCCATCAGCAACGGCTTCCAGGATGGCTTGTGACCGGCTGGCATCTTCCTGTTCCTTCCGCAGCATCACACCGAGACGCTCCGCCTGGTCACGGATCAGCTCATACAAGTGAGCGTTGTTGATGGCCACCGCCACCTGTCCGGCAATGGCTTTGACCATGGTCAACATGTCCGGGCTGAAGAATTTCAACTCGCGGTGGAAGATCATCAGCGCGCCGATCACGTCTTCGCCTACCAGCAGTGGCACAATAATGGAACTGCGATGGTCCTGGCCCACATCCGGTGAGCGCACCCAGCGCGGGTCTTCGTGCAGATCGTCGATCAGAACGGCTTCATGGTTTTGCACCACCCAGCCGGCCACGCCCTCCCCAACTTTCAGCGTCAGGCCGCGGTCGCCGCCATCGGTCCGGTCAGAAAGATACCCGTAGCCGGCGCGGTAATGCAGGAGGTTGTCGTCGGAATTGAGCAGCATGATCGTGCCCTGTTCCGCACCGGTGGCTTCATTGAGCAGCGAGAGCGTACGGTTGAGCGCGCGATCAAGGTCCAGGCTGGAGGAGACTTCCGTCAGGATGCGCAGCAGTGTTTCTGTGTTTTGTTGTTCACGCTGCAATTGAGCTGTACGTTCGATAACACGCTGCTCAAGTTCCTGCGCCAGGCGTTGAGTCTCAGCGAACAGGCGTCCATTCTGAATGGCAACGATGGCCTGGTTGGCCAGCGTACCCAGGATCTGCAAATCCTGCTCCGTATAGATATTCGGCTCATAGCTTTGGGCGGAGAGCATGCCGATCGCCCGACCACCCAGCGACATCGGGACTGCCAGGATCGAGATCGGATCCTCCGCCT
>CAYUUJ010000294.1:0-3965 GCA_964447845.1 uncultured Anaerolineaceae bacterium | reverse complement strand
GGCGTCACGCTCCAGAACGTCATGGCGCGCGGCAATTTGATCTGCGGTGTGAACTCCCAGGTGCCCGGCTTTGGCTACGTCGCAGCCGACGGCAGCTTCTCGGGCTTTGATGTTGACTATTGCCGCGCCGTGGCCGCCGCCATCTTTGGCGATGCCAACGCGGTTGAATTCCGCCCCGTGACCGCCGCCGAGCGCTTCACGGCTCTGCAGTCCGGTGAGATCGATATCCTCAGCCGCAATACCACATGGTCGCTGGTGCGCGATACCGAGCTGGGCGGTAACTTCGTCCACACCACGTTTTACGATGGTCAGGGCATGATGGTGCCCACCGACACCGGTATTACCGATCTGGCCGGCCTAGAGGGCGGCACGATCTGCGTGCAAACCGGGACCACCACCGAGTTGAACCTGGCGGATGTGATGGCCTCCCAAGGCATCACCTATACCCCCGCCGTCTTTGAAGACGCCGATTCCACCTTTGCAGCCTATGCCGAAGGCCGCTGCGACGCGGTCACCACCGATAAATCCGGTTTGATCTCGCGCCGCACCGTACTGGCCGACCCGGGCGCGCACGTCATCCTGGACGTGACCATATCCAAGGAACCGCTCGGCCCGATGGTCCGCCACGGCGACGACCAGTGGTTTGACATTGCCCAGTGGGCGGTCTTCGCTTTGATCGTCGGCGAAGAGTATGATATCAACTCTGCCAACGTAGACGACGTGCGTGCAAACGCCATCTCGCCGGAGATCAGGCGCTTCCTGGGCCTGGAAGGCGACATGGGCCTCAAGCTTGGCCTGACCAACGATTGGGGTTACAACATCATCAAGCTGGTGGGAAACTACGCGGAAGTTTACGATCGCAACCTCGGCCCCAATACGCCCACTTTCATTCCGCGCGGCTTCAACAGCCTGTACACGGATGGCGGCATCCTGTACGCGCCTCCAGTTCGCTAAAAACATAACGTTCACAACCGGGGGCGGGGATCGCGAAGCATCCCCGCCCCCAATTTTTATCCGAGGCAGGTCCATGCAACGCCCGCGATCGCAAACAACCTCCACTCCGCTCTGGCGAGACGAACGTTTTTTGCAAATCTCCGGCCAGGTCATTTTCCTGCTGGCCCTCGCAATTTTTTTCTATTTTATTTACCAAAATATGCAGTCCGGCCTTCGTCGTCAGGGCACGGTCCTGGGCTTTTCGTTCCTGCAAGGCGTTTCAGGGTTCGACATCGGCGCCACCCTGATCGAATACAGCCGCACTTCCACATACTGGCAGGCTTATACGGTCGGCCTGCTCAACACACTCGTGGTGAGCATTGTCGGTATTATTTTCTCCACCATCCTTGGCGTGATCCTGGGCGTGGCCCGCCTCTCCAGCAATTTTATAGTTAACCGCCTGGCCACGTTCTATCTCGAATTGATCCGTAATCTAGCTCTGCTGGTATTCCTTGTTTTTTGGTACCTGGGAGTTTTCCTGAAACTGCCGCGCGTTCAGAACGCCATCGTCTGGCCCGGGGACATTTTCTTGACCAATCGCGGTGTGGCCATCCCGTGGGGACTCCCGACCGAATCCTTCCCGACCTTTCAACTGATCCTGCTCTTCGGCCTGTTCCTGGCCCTGGGTGTTTTCTTCATCTTGCGCGCATACGCGCGACGCACCGGTCGCGCGCCGCTGACGACCCTCTGGACCCTGCTCACCTTCATCGCGGTCGGGTTGATCGGCTGGTTCGCCATGCCGGTGAAGCCGTTGGTGTTGGACGCGCCGTTCGTCAACGGCTTAAATCTGGCCGGTGGCAAAATTTTCAGTCCCGAGTTCATGGCTTTGACCTCGGGGCTGGTGTTATATACCGCAGCCTTCATTGGCGAGGTGGTGCGCGCCGGCATCCTGGCGGTCTCGAAGGGACAGGTGGAAGCCGCCCGCGCCCTCGGCTTAAACGGTTTCCAGACCCTGCGGCTGGTGGTCTTTCCCCAGGCGCTGCGCGTCATCATTCCTCCCCTCACCAGCCAGTACCTGAACCTCACGAAAAATTCATCGCTGGCGATCGCGGTCGGATTCCCGGATGTCTTTTACGTCTCGAATACGATCTTAAATCAGACGGGACGCGCGGTGGAGATGATATCCCTCGTGATGCTGACGTATTTGACGTTCAGCCTGGTGACAGCCATCATTATGAACTGGTACAACCGCAAGATCGAGCTCGTGGAGCGCTGACATGGCACAGCTTGATGCAACCCTCCCGCCATTGAGCGAACGGTCCGGCATCCTGCGCTGGATGCGCAAGAATCTTTTCCGCACCTGGTACGACAGCCTGCTGACAATTTTGAGTCTGCTGTTAGTTTACTGGGCGGGAAAAGGTTTGCTCACGTGGGCGTTCACGACCGCGGATTGGAGCGTGGTTTCAGCCAACTTGCGTCTTTTCATGGTCGGCCAATATCCCAGGGAATACGACGCGCGCTTGTGGACGGCGCTGGCTTTCCTGATATTCCTGGCCGGGAATTCGCTGGCCATCTGGGCGCGGCGTTCCTATCTTGTCACTGCTTTGCTGCTGGGACTTCCGCTTTTGCTGGCATTGCTGCCTTTCAGCCCTCTGGTCCGTCAGTGGCTGGTGATACAGTCCGTCATCGGGGTGGCCGGCTGGGGGATCGGCCTCACCCGGCCCGAGGTCCTGAAACGACCGGTCCTGATCGGATGGGTCATCTCCCTGCCGGTATTCATTCTGCTGACGCGCGGTGTGACCGCCTCGGAAGGTTTGTTCCAGGTTGTGGGCACCAATTTGTGGGGCGGCCTGCTGCTGACATTTCTACTTACAGTGGTAGGGATCATTTTTTCCTTCCCCCTCGGCGTCTTACTGGCGCTGGGTCGTCGTTCGAAATTGCCAGTGGTGCGCCTGATCAGCGTTGGGTATATCGAGTTGGTTCGTGGCGTGCCTTTGATCTCGATCCTGTTCATGGCGCAGTTGATGCTGCCGCTCTTCCTGCCCGCGGGCCTGACGGTGGATCGCATCCTGCGGGCCATGGTGGGGATCACGCTATTCAGCGCCGCGTATCTGGCGGAGAATGTGCGCGGCGGTTTACAGGCTATCTCCAAAGGTCAGTTCGAGGCTGCGCACGCGCTCGGCCTGAACGGCGCGCAGACGATGGCCTTCATCATCCTGCCGCAGGCATTGCGTTTGATCATCCCGATCCTGGTCGGTCAGTTCATCGCCGTATTCAAGGACACCTCGCTGGTGGCGATCGTGGGTCTGCTGGACCTGGTGGGAATTGCGAAGACGGTGCTGGCCCAGCCCGATTTCCTTGGCCTGCAACGCGAGGTGTACGCTTTTATTTCCATGCTGTACTGGGTCTTCAGCTACGGCATGTCCTATCTCAGCCAGCGGCTCGAAGTCCGGCTGGGTGTGGGAAGTCGATGATTTTATTATTGTAACGATGACTCTTAACCACCAAGGCACGAAGACTCCAGGACACCAAGAAAAAAAAAGAGACTTCGCGTCTTAGTGACTTGGTGGTTGGTATTTTAGAGGTTGATAAGGAGGACGAATGACGGAAGAGAATGCACCCATGATCATTGTGGAAGACCTGAACAAGTGGTACGGGAATTTTCAGGCGTTGAAGGATGTCAATATGACCGTCCTGAAGGGTGAGGTGATCGTCATCTTCGGCCCGTCCGGCTCGGGGAAGTCCACCTTCATCCGGGCCATCAATCGCCTGGAGGAACACCAACGCGGTCGCATCGAAGTGCATGGCATCGAGTTGACACACGATGTGCGCAACATCGAAGCCATCCGCATGGAGACCGGCATGGTCTTCCAGCAATTCAACCTGTTCCCTCATCTGACCGTCATGCAGAACATCACACTGTCTCCCATTCAGGTGCGCAAGTGGACAAAACAGAAGGCTGAGGAGATCGCTTTGCAATTACTGGAGCGGGTAGGGATCCCCGAGCAGGCGGATAAATACCCCGGCCAGCT
>CAYUUJ010000293.1:0-3987 GCA_964447845.1 uncultured Anaerolineaceae bacterium | reverse complement strand
CGCGCCATGGGCGGTCTATCGCGCGGCGGCGGCTGGACCATCGAGCTTGGGCTGCAATATTATGAGATGTTCGGCGCTTTGGGGCTGCATTCGCCGGCCGTTCCAAAGGAGGTTGCTCCCTACCTATCCAGATGGATTTCCGCCATCCCGGAGGAATCCCTGCCGCGCATCTGGCTCGACATCGGGGACCGGGATACCGGTCTCAACAACGCCCGCCGCTTCGAAGATATATTGACCTATTACAGCATCCCGCATGAGTGGCATCAATATGCCGGCGATCATACGGAGAATTATTGGAGCCAGCACGTGGATGAATATTTACGATGGTACACGCAAGGCTGGCTGGTCGAACGACCAACCCCAGTTCCGGAGGAAGAATGAATATTTTCGTGACCGGCGGAGCCGGATATATCGGCTCGGCCACCGCTGAATCCCTGCTGAAGGCGGGTCACTCTGTCACAGTCTATGACTCGCTTGCCACGGGCCATCGCGCTGCCGTGCCCGCAGGCGCGAAGTTTATCCAGGCCGATCTTTCGGAGTCCGAGCTTCTAAAGAAAGCCCTGAACGAGGGGAAGTTTGAGGCGGTGATGCACTTCGCGGCGTATATCGAGGCCGGCGAGAGCATGAAAGACCCCGGCCGGTTCTTTCACAATAACTTCACCAATTCGCTGGAATTGATCGAGACCGCCGTAGGCGCGGGCGTAAAGCGCTTTGTGATCTCGTCCACGGCCGCGGTTTATCAATCGAGCGACGAGCCGCTCACCGAAGAGTCACCGCTCGGCCCCACCAATGTGTATGGGCAGACCAAGTTAATGACAGAGCAGGCCCTGGAGTGGTATCGCCAGATCCACGGACTTCATTTTGCAGCGCTGCGATATTTCAACGCCTCCGGCGCACTGCCGGGCCGCGGCGAGGCGCATCAACCTGAGTCGCATCTTATCCCGCTCGTCCTGCAGGTGGCCCTGGGTCAGAGGGAATCCGCAAATATTTATGGTACGGACTACCCTACACCGGATGGCACCTGCATCCGCGATTACATCCACCTTGCCGATCTCGTCTCCGCGCATCAACTGGCCCTGGACGCGCTGGGTGAACGCGACAGGCTGATCTATAACCTCGGGAGCGGGAACGGCTACTCGGTCCGGGAGGTGATCGAGACCGCGCTTGCGGTAACGGGACACGCCATCCCGGTCGTCGAGGCGCCGCGCCGCCCGGGCGATTCTGCCCGGCTGGTGGCTTCGTCCGAAAAGATCCGCCGTGAGTTAAATTGGAAACCCGAGCATGAGAATCTAAAAGATATCATCGCCAGCGCCTGGGAGTGGCATCGGACTCATCCGAAAGGCTACGGGGAGGAATGATGACTTTTCACCCAAATACTTTCCTATCCACCTTAATTGACCTATAATTATCGCACTGGGAAATAGAGTCCAAGTTGCTGTAGCATATTGCACACCCCTATAAGTCTGAATGAATTTTGCGGTGCATCGCGCATCGTACAAGAGTTGGCTGCACCAAAATTTTGCAAATCGCACAAAGGAGCACCGCAATGACAACCATGAAAGCAGTCCGAATTCACGCCTTTGGTGGCCCGGAGGTTCTCGCCTATGAGGACGCGCCGCGCCCTACTGCAGGACCAGGTGAAGTACTTATCCGTGTTCATGCCACAACGGTTAATGGCTTTGACTGTGCAGCCCGTGCCGGCTATTTAGCCAGTTATTACACCTATACCCTTCCTGCAATTTTGGGGCTGGATGTATCCGGGGTGATTGAGGAAGTCGGGTCCGGGGTCACTGGCTTCGCCCTGGGGGATGCAGTTTTTTCGCGAACCGACCCTGCCCTGAATGGCGCCTATGCCGAGTATGTTTCAGTAGCGGTCTCCGAAGTCGCGCTCAAGCCGAAATCCCTTGACCATAATCACGCTGCTGCCCTGGCTCAAACAGGAGTTACCGCACTGCTGATGATTGATAAGCTGGCCAATCTGGCCAAGGGACAGACTATTCTCATCCACGCGGCAGCCGGTGGGGTCGGTCACATTGCAGTGCAACTGGCGAAGTTGCGCGGCGCAAAAGTGATAGGCACTGCGTCAACACACCTGGATTTCTTGAAAGAACTTGGTGTGGATGAGGCGATCGATTACAACGCCACTCCCTTTGAAAAGGTTGTCAAAGATGTGGATGTTGTGCTCGACTTAATGGGTGGCGACACGCAAGAGCGCTCCTGGGCAGTGCTGAAGCCCGATGGCTTGCTTCTCTCTCCTGTGCAATTCCCCTCCCCGGAAACCGCGGCCAAGCATGGCGTACGTGCGCAAATGGTGGCTGCAGGTCCGCCCATGGCTGAGAGCCTTAAGGAAGTTACGGCATTGGTCGAAGCCGGAAAGCTCAAGCCGGTGGTCTCCACCGTTCTACCACTACAGGATATCAAAAAAGCCCACGAAATGTACGAACTCAAGCAAACGAAAGGCAAGATTGTGTTGCAGGTTGTGAAATAATTTCCATGGGCATGCTCTTCAGGTAGTGAGCGTTGAGTAAGCCTGTGCCAGGAAATGTCTAACCTGTCCGGGATGTTTCAATCGTCCAACAGGTCTATGCAGAGAAGTTTCCGCATAGACCTGTTTGCTTATGCTTGACTCAGTGGTGAACTTCGCTGCATCAGACGCAACCTAAAGGTTGCCAGGAGTAAATATGACTTTCATCATCGTCTTGATCGGCTGGATCTTCTCGTTGTGCCTGCACGAGTTCGCGCATGCCCTGGTGGCTTATAACGGCGGCGATCATACCGTGCGCGAAAAGGGGTATCTGACTTTCAATCCGCTCAAGTACACCCACCCGGTGTATTCACTTTTGTTGCCACTTCTTTTTCTGGTGATGGGCGGGATCGGTCTGCCCGGCGGTGTGGTGTATATCGAGCGCTGGCGTCTGCGCGGACCGCTGTGGGAGAGCGCCGTTTCACTAGCGGGACCGACAGCCAATGCTCTGCTGGCATTGATCCTGGGAGCGGTATTGCGGTTTGCGCCGGTCAGCAGTGACGGAATCTGGCCTGCCTTGTCTTTCCTGGCGTTGTTGCAGGTTTCGGCGGTGGTCTTGAATCTCATCCCGCTTCCGCCTTTCGATGGATTCGGTGTGATCGAGCCCTTTCTGCCCGCGGGCTTACGCGGTGGGCTGGCAAATATCCGCGGCATGCTATCCTGGGTGGTGTTCCTGGCGCTGTGGTATGTGCCTGCGGTGAGTGAGATATTTTGGGGTACAGTGGGATTGCTGTCCCGGTTGGCCGGTGTGCCGATCGAGCTGGCTCTGCTGGGTTTGGATCAATTTCTTTTCTGGCGATAAAACGGACGGACGGGCCAAGCCCGTCCGGTTTATTTTTATCGAGTGGGGGATTTGTCTTATCTTATTTCTTTACAAAACCGATGATATTCGTTATAATAATAGTGTAATATTTCACAAATATAACTCTAACAGGGTAGCGAGGCGAAATGAACGCTCTTCCGCACATTGTGATCGTCGGTGCCGGTTTTGGAGGCATGCAGGCGGCACGCAGGCTGGCTAAATCCCCCGTCCGCATCACGTTGATCGACCGGCGGAACTATCATCTTTTCCAACCCTTGCTGTATCAGGTGGCGATCGCAGGATTGTCGCCCGCACAGATCGCCTATCCCGTGCGGCCGATCTTCCGCAGCCAGAAAAATCTCACTTTCGTGATGGGCGAAGTCACCGGCGTGGATTTCGAGAAGCGTTATATCAAGATGGACGGCAGCGTGCTGGTGTATGACTACCTGATCCTGGCGGTCGGCGGACGGACGAATTTCTTCGGCTTGCAATCCATTGAAGAGCATGCGCTGCAACTCAAGAACATCGAGAGCGCGGTGGAGGCCCGCAATCATCTGCTGCAGATGTTTGAGCTTGCGGCCCGTGAACCGGATGCCGAAAAACGGCGCGCCTTATTGACATTTGTCGTGGTGGGCGGCGGTCCCACAGGGGTGGAGACGGC
>CAYUUJ010000292.1:0-3999 GCA_964447845.1 uncultured Anaerolineaceae bacterium | reverse complement strand
ATAATCCGAAGCACCATCATTGATCACGGAAGTAAAGGTCGCGGTCGTAGTCAGGTGGTGCTCGCCGGCCGGCCAATCGCTCAATGCGGTGTATGTCAATTTGCACTGCTGGCCGTTGAACTCGGTTTCAAATGTGCTCATATCGTCCAGAGGGATTTCTTCCCCGTCCAGTATGAATGAGAGTTGAATATTCTCGAGATTATCTACCAGCACATCGGCATCCGCAGCACACCAGGCATAGGCCCAGATGGCAGTCTCTTCGCTCAGCGGCACGGAATAAGTAACCACACCCGGACTTGCAAATACCGCCGCCTCATACTGTTCACGCGCTGCATCTTCGAGAAAAGCTGTGCCGCTGGTTAATGCTGTTTCAGCATCCGCATGCCCGGCAACTTTGGGTGGGCCGGAGGGTGTGATCCCGGCACCCAGCGGTTGAAGGACCGCGGCCACACCGGCTTGCAGCACCACATCCTCCGTTGAAAAGACATTCGTCTCATCGACAGGCACATCCAACGCCGGCGGGACGCCTTGTCCCTCCAGGAAGATGCTACCATCCGGTAGTGTAAAGCGTCCGGTGGGTACTTGCAATGTCAAACCTTCGGGCAGGGTGAACTGTCCACGCGCTACCTCCGCCTCCACACCACCGGTCGGATACTGACCGACCACGATCATGCCCGGCACCTGACTGAAACCATAAGCCTCGATCTCGCAGGCGCTGAAACAAGCCGGGCCAACCAGCAAGACCATCTTATCGAATCGATACTGATTCTGATTCGGATATACTTTTTCGCGCTGGCCATCCGGTTCAAACTTTCCGGTGGATTCGCTGTAATATTCCAACTGCCCCATCAGGATATCCTGGTCGTGCAGGAAACCGGCTAGGCCTAGTGGAGCGCCACCGTTGTTATAGCGCATGTCGATCACGATCCCGGATACCTCGCGGGCTTCAAATTGCTGCAGCGCCCGCTCGAACAAACGAATGACAAGGTTCAAGTCATCGTAGTTGCTGTTTATGCGGATATAGCCAACTTGGGCATTGCCTTCCGAAATCACATCCATATCGACCGGCAATAGATTGTCCGTTTCCACCCCAAAATACAGCGACGTGCGGCTGAAGGATTGCCGCTCCGGGATGGCCGTCAGGGTCATGGTCTGTGAGGCGCCATCCGGATTGGTGAACGTCACTTCGGCTGGGGTACCCGGTTCGGCAGCCAGGAGATAACGCATCTTCTGGTAGCGGATCGCGTACACTGCGGACTGTAATGAATAAGCCTGGGCTCCAGCGATGGCTTGCTCAATCGGCTGACCGTTAAAAGCCGTGACCTCTGCACCGATTTGCATACCCGCCTCTGCGGCCGGTCCGCCCTCCAGCACATACAGCGCCACGACACGGCCGTCATCCAATCCGCGAATGGCAAAGCCATAACCACCGGAGGTGATGGTCTGGAAATCCTGGTTGCCATAATCCCCGCCATCCAGACCGACATGGCCGTCCTTAAAAGCCCACGTGAAATCGCGGATGGCGAGATAGAAGGCATTCGGATCCTGATCCTGCTCGGCTTGTTCGACGCGCGGTTCCAGTTCAGCCTTCAGGGCGTCCCAATCCGGCTCCTTGCCTTGAATGCCATTGAACGCATATTCTTTCCTGACGATCTCGAACATCTTATCAAAGGCTTCGGTGTAGGAAAGCTCCGAGAAATCTTTGATCGCGACATCTGCCGGTTCGTACAAACCCAATTCGGGAGTCGATGTCTGAACGAAAGCGAAGGGACTCAGCTCCAGATCCACGATCGTGTATCCTGCCGGAATGTCAGCCACCGGATCGTCCGAGGTGAATAATTTTCCGTCATCACCAAATGCCGTTGGGAATTGCTGGTTTGCATCGGCCGCCCATACGACCAATTTGCCGCCGATCACTTCATCCTCGTTTTCCGTATCCGTCCTGATCGAGGCCAGGTAGTTCGGCCACCCGAGGGATCGGTCATCGCCCTCCGAAAATGGACCGCCGTACAAGTTGGGTGAATACCCGACTGCAAATACCTGCACGCCCTGATCTTCCGCTCCGTCATTATCCAGATCGTTGAACTCACCTTGCGGAAGTTGGGGCAGACTTAACTCATAGGTGCCGCTTAAAGTCTCCGGATCGAACGTCATAAAGCCCAACACTTGCGAATCTACGGGCAGTTCCCATTCTTCATCCCGGATCACGAATCCGTGCATATCGATCAACGCCACTGCGTTTTCAACGTAATAAGTGGCGAGCACAAAGTCATTGCTGACGCTGTAGCTGCCGGTTATGGTATGAGGCTCACCATCGGAAACGGGCTCCACGGGTGTCGTGGGCCTACAAGATGCGAGCAAAAGACTTGCGGCGATCAGGGTCGCCAGTCCATGGAACCATCGAATAGACATGGGTTTCTCCTTTAGGGTGACAACAAAACCTACATTGTGTCATCCTGAGGGAGCGCAGTTCAGCGACCGAAGGATCTCTTTTGGCCGAGAGGAGATCCTTCGGTCGCGAAGAGCGCTCCCTCAGGATGACACGTTTTGTTAGTGGTTCTTATTAACACATTTATGCAGCAATTATAACCCCCGGGCTTCGGCCTGGATATAAGACTTGTCTAATTTTTCCCATCCGCAATGTATAATCTTTCGGGATGGAAAACTGGAGCGAAGAACTCGAGATCGAATTCTCACGTGCGCAGGCAGCGCGTACGCGTGGCAATGAAGGTCAGGCGCGCGTCTGCGCGCGGCGCGCGGCGGGGATCGCGATCCGCGAGTATCTGGCCCGTAAGGGAACGCGGCCTTCCACATCCAGTGCGCTCGATCTGCTGAACCAGTTGAAGGACGATCCGACCCTTTCCCCGGAGCTGAAGCTGATCGTTGACCATTTGACTTTGCGCGTTACGGAGGATTTCAAACTGCCCGTCGAGGCGGACTTGGTGGCCGAGGCACGGCAATTATGCGATATGTTGCTCCGGGAGCAGACCTAACCGAATAAAAAATGCCCCCAGGATATCCTGGGGGCATAATCTTTAACCAAAACCTAGCCGTCCTTGCGGCCAAACAGGTGGAACAACGCCCGGGCGACCGTGATCAACACCAACAGGGCGGACATTACGCTTCCAAAAGCCAGAAACAAGGACCGCCAGTCGCGCAGGCGGACGACGATCTCCTCACGTTGAGGCATGCGCAGGCGTCCCCTCAGGCGCAGGATCAGGTCCCTCGAAGGCCGCACCGGGCGCAGGGTCCCGGCGAGATGCGCCTCCAGGGCGTCGAACTCTTCATTTTGGGTCGGATCTTTGGAACTTTTGTTCATTCTTTCTCTGCTTCTTATTGTGTAAGGTATAACACTTTCAAGCCATACGGTTTCGAAAGATTAATCAGCGTCTAAGCTTATGACTTGATCGCCGAGTTGGTCGCGCAGGGCCAGGAGTGTACGGTGGTATAGACTTTTAACCGCCCCTTCGCTGCGCCCCATGATCTGGCCGATTTCCGCATTGGACATATTCTCGACGAACTTGAGGATCAACAAACTTTGCCTCTCCGGTGGCAGCCGGCGGATCAGGCGCAGGAGCGAATCCTGCTCCTGGGAGCGAACCAGGTTCCGCTCGGGATGGTCGCCCTTGGCGGTCAGGACAGGCACATCGTTAAGCGGGATCTCCTGCCGGCGGCTGCGGTCACGATGCCAATTGGCCACCAGGTTGTGTGCGATCCGATACAACCAGGCTGAGAAAGGTACGCCGCGATCGGTGTAGTTGTGAATGTGATTCATGGCCCGCTGGAAAACTCGGGCGGTTAGATCTTCTGCGTCATGCAGATTCCCCGTCCGGTAGTACACATAGTTGAAGATGCGGTCCACGTAACGCTCATACAGCAACCCAAACGAATATTTATCGCCCTGGGAAGCGCTTGCGAGCACAGCCTCTTCTTTAAACTCAGTCTCCGGCACTCATTAAACCCTACCGGCGGGCTTGACAACCATAACCCCGCCGGATT
>CAYUUJ010000291.1:0-4045 GCA_964447845.1 uncultured Anaerolineaceae bacterium | reverse complement strand
ACGACATCTCCAGGTCGAGCTGGGTGAACTCAGGCTGACGGTCGCCGCGCTGGTCTTCATCGCGGAAACAGCGTGCGATCTGGAAATATTTTTCAATGCCGCCTACCATCAGCAATTGTTTGAGCTGCTGCGGAGACTGGGGCAGCGCATAGAATTGACCTGCGTGCAGACGTGAGGGCACCAGGTAATCGCGCGCGCCTTCGGGCGTGGTCTTGAACAGGATCGGGGTCTCGACCTCGAGAAAACCCTGACCGTCCAGATAATCGCGAATGAATTTGACCACGCGATGGCGCAGTTCCAGGTTGTAACGCATCTTCTCGCGCCGCAGGTCGAGGTAGCGGTATTTTAGGCGGGTGTTCTCATCCGGCAAGGACTCATCGCCGTTGACGATGAACGGCAAAGGTTTCGCCGGATTGAGTGTTTTCAGCTCCTGGGCAATGATCTCGATCTCGCCGGTTGCCATCTTGGGATTTTCCATCCCGGCCGGGCGTTTGTGTACTTTTCCGCTGATCTGAAGTACCCATTCAAGGCGCACATTAGCGACCTGATCGAGGGTTTCCATGGGCAGGGTGGGGTTACAGACCACTTGCACGATCCCAAAGCGGTCGCGCAGGTCAATAAATGTCACCCCGCCGTGATCGCGGCGTCGATGCACCCAGCCGGCCAGCGTAACCGTTTGGTCCGCGTGGCCCGGGCGTAATTCGCCGCAGGTATGAGTTTTGTACATAAGCGCCTCCAGAGCTTGGTCCACGAAGGGCACGAAGGGACACGAAAAAATCTACAAGTAGTCCCTTTGTTGCGCGGCACCGATAAAAATTAGTGCTCTTCGTGTTCTTCGTGGATAGATCCACATAAAATAAATCGCCCTTCGCATATGCGTCGGGCGATTGGTTTGACCGAGTATTCCGTCAACCCGCTAAGCTTCGCCCAACGACCAGACGGTCGTCATTATCATTGTTATTATTGTTGGCGAAGCGATTTTTGTTGTGCATCGTGGCGGTATTATAGCATGAACTGCTTGGGATCCGAAAGTGAAATTTCGTCATTATTTTTGGATCGCGTTCTTTAACCGCAGCATGGCCTCTTTCACAATCAAGCGCGGACAGCCGATATTCATCCGGATAAATCCCTCACCTTCCGCACCGAAAACGGTCCCTTGCTCCACATACACGCGCGCATTATCCACCACCAAGTGTTGGAGTTGGGCCTGTTTTAACCCGAGCGCCCGGCAATCCAGCCAGACGAGGTAGGTCCCTTCTGGATGGACCACCTTGATCTGCGGAATATTTTTCGCCAGGTACTCCTCCAGATAGTCCAGGTTGCCCTTTATATAATCCATCAGCTGGTCCAGCCAATCCGCGCCTTGAGTGTAGGCGGTTTCGAGAGCGAGGCTGCCAAAGATGCCGGCGTCCAACAAGCCGTTGCTGAGTAAAGTCCAATCGAAGCGAACGCGCAACTCCGGGTCCGGGATGATGATGTTGGAGGTGGAGAGGCCGGCCAGATTGAAGGTCTTACTGGGGGCGGTGCAGGTAACGGATATTTGTGCAAACTTCCTATCAAGCTTCGCGAACGGTGTGAATGTATTGCCTTTGTAGATCAGATCGCCATGGATATCATCCGACACGACCAGCACGTTATTTTTCAGGCAGATCTCACCCAGGCGGGTTAATTCTTTTTTCGTCCACACACGCCCGATCGGGTTGTGCGGGTTGCACAGGATCAGCATTTTCACTTTGGGATCGCGCGCCTTGCGAGCCAGGTCATCGAAATCCATCTCGTAGCGGCCGTCTTTGTAGATCAACGGATTTTTTACGATCTTCACCTTGTTGAATTCTGCCACCATATAGAATGGCCGATACACGGGAGGTTGAATGATGATTTTTTCACCCGGCTTTACAAACGATTTAACCAGCATGGCCAGTGCAGAGACCACGCCTGGAGCCACCGAGATCCACTCGCGCTTGATATTCCAGCCATGGCGTTTCTGCATCCAATTGACGAGCGCATCGAAATATGAATCGGGTTTGTGCGTGTACCCGTAGACCCCATGCTGGGCGCGTTTCGTGAGCGCCTCGATAACCGGCTTCGGGGATTGGAAATCCAAATCGGCGATCCACATGGGGAGGGCGCGATCTTTTCCGAAGAATCGGTCGGTTTTCTCCACGACGAAGACTCCCTTTTCAGCCACGATATATTCCCATTTGATCGAGTTGGTGCCCTTGCGGTTGATTTCTTTATCAAAGTTGTATCTCATAAACTAGCGCTCCAATGCCGACTCGGCTGGGTTGGCGGGGTCGTAATAGACGGTGACGCTCGCGCCGACCGGATAGCGGGCGACCGTTGCCCGGGCTTGACCGGTCACTTGGACTCGAAAGAATTTTTCACCAGCTTTGATGGTCTGACTCTGGAACATTTTCCCGCCCACCTCGTATTGATACACGACAACTGGTATTTCGGAACGGCTGCGACCAGTCCGACGCACATGGAAGGTGGATGTCAATATGGTCCCGGAAGTAGCCGGCCAGGATTGAGCGGTTTCGCGGGCGGCTTTACTCTTTGTATAGCGGTGGTAGAGATACAGGCTGAGCCCGATCACAACCAGGACAGGCAATCCGATAGCACACAGGCCACCCATGGTCCCTATCAATGCACTGATCGCAGCAATAATCCAGCATAAAATGTCCAAAGATGACTCCTATAAGCATGTATGTTACGAATAAACAGTCCCAATGGGGGAGGCGACTCTGGTTTCTAAGCCTCGCCCGTTATTGTATACTGATTTTGCCTCATCACCATCAAATTAACTTTCAAAGGAGATCAAATCCATGAAAAACCTGACCCTTCGCAACGTATTCCTGGTGAATTCGATCGTCGCGTTCGTCCTGGCGCTCGGATTTCTGCTTGGGCCGGATTCATTACTGAAACTGTTCGGCCTCTCAACTGGTGCGACCGAGAAACTGGGCGCGCAATTGATCGGCGCATCACTGATCGCGATCGGTTTGTTGACCTGGTTTGCCAGGGATTTTAACGACCCGTCCGTCAGCAAGTCAGTGGCGCTCGCGCTGTTTTTCTCTGCCTTGTGCGGAGCAGTGGTCGCCGGTCTGGGCGTGATGTCACGCGTCATTCGCTCCAACTCCTGGCTGATCCTTGGCCTCTACCTGGTATTCGTCCTGGCGTATGGCTACCTGCAGTTCTTCAATTCGCGGCAGGAATAGCGATGTGATCGGATCATGCAAATCGGCGTCCCGCGTAAACGCGGGACGCCGATTTTATTTAACAGGTAATCGCGCTCTTAATTTAAGCGCTCGGGAATGAGTCGCTGGCCTCATCCAACATTGCAACTTCTTCTTCGGTCAGTTTCCAACCCAGCCCGCCGGCGTTTTCAAGCGCTTGCGCGGGATTCTTGGCGCCAGGTATTGGTAGAGCTCCTTTGCAGATCAACCAATTCAATGCGACCTGCCCATTCGTCTTGCCGCCATGGTCCTGCCCGATCTCAGTCATGATTTTTAATAGCGGCGCGATCTGTGGCAACAAGTCCGCGTAGCGGCTGGACCGTGGGCCGGGAGGCGGATTCTCCGGATTATATTTTCCAGTTAGTAATCCTTTTTCAAGCGGCGAGTACGCGATCAATCGGATCCCTAATTCCTTACAGCGCGCCAGCGTGCCGTTTTTTTCCACAGCGCGGCTGAGCAGGCTGTAATGGACCTGGTTGGACGCTAATGGAATATTGTGTTGTGCGAGTGTCGAATAAGCTCTCAGCATCCGTTTTTGTCCAAAGTTTGAGACGCCCACCGTACGCGCCAAGCCCTTTTCGACGCATAAGACCATGCCTTCCATCATCGTTTCCGGACTAAGTAATGGGCTGGGCCAGTGGATCTGATACAAGTCCACACTTTCAACACCGATGCGCTCGAGCGAGCCTTTAAGCGCGCGTGGCAGGGCGTGTTTGGTCAAGCGCCAGGGCAGCGGGAAAAACTTGGTCGCTTCCCTTCGCAAAACTTCGCCGCTTACCAAGAACTGGCCGAGTAATTGCTCGGAACGGCCC
>CAYUUJ010000290.1:0-4049 GCA_964447845.1 uncultured Anaerolineaceae bacterium | reverse complement strand
ACGATGCGGCCGTGAAGGACGTTTACCAGGGGTCCGGCGGGTTGCTTTCGGGCGAGGATAAATAGTAATCCGAGTCGTAGAGATCGGATGTCCATTCCCATACGTTGCCCGCCATATCCAGCGCGCCGAACGGACTGACGCCGGCCGAATACGAGCCCACACGGCTGGTATCGCGGATGAGATTATTAAAGTTGGCATGGATCTGCGTGGGCGGTTCATCGCCCCATGGATAGGTGCGCCAGTCGTCCCCGCGCGCCGCGCGTTCCCACTCCGCCTCGCTGGGCAGTCGCCGCCCCGCCCACTCGCAATATGTGCGCGCGTCGGACCATGCCACCTGCATGACCGGATAATCCTGAAATTCGGGATCATCAAAATAAGACGCGCGCCCGGGCGATGAAGTTTTTTGTGGCGGCCGGCATACACCCGCCTGCACGCACAGTCCATACATGCCGTTCGTGACCTCCAATTGATCGATCCAGAAGGCATGCATTTTTAGGATATGGTCAGGCACTTCGTCGTTCTCGGCATGCACATCCAGGCCGCCCATGCGCAGCGTGCCCTCCGGGACGGAGACTTGAGGCATCCCGTCCATCAACGAGACGCGCATTACAGGAGGGATGAGGGTGGGGGTGCTTGTGGGTTGCGCGGGAGGGGTGGCGGTGAAGACCAGGAACGGGTCAACCGTCCCTATAACGGTGGCAGGCCCGGGCGGAGTCGGAGTCGCTTCTGTTCCGGAGGCCGGATCAGAGATAGCTGTCGCACTCGCCTGGCAAGCCGTCAACGTGACGGCCAGCATCAAATTCAAAAATAAGGGCTTCATGGACTGATCTAGTTGACGAAACCCAGCGCGTATTCGGCATCCGTATAGCCGGGATGAATGGAGAGCGCTTTGTTCCAGGCCGCCCGCGCGCCGTCGAAGTCGTCTTTTCTATATAATCCCCAACCATACCACAACCAGGTTTCTTCCGACATTTCGGTCACACCCCGGGCGTAATCGGTGAGCACCAGCAGATCAGCGTTGCGATTGGATTGAAAGTAGGCGATGAAGGGTCCGAACTGATAACGGAACATGCGCAAAGGCAGGCTGATCTCACGCGCCCGGTCATAGGCCAGGCCGGCTTCGTCGTAGCGTTCAAAATATACGAGGTTGCTGCCGAGGTTGAACCACGCATATGCATCGTTGGGATCTGCCACCGTATCGGCTTCGGCGATCGCCAGCGCACGCTGACGATTCTGGTCGGGGTCCCAGTCCGGGCCGAGGATCGATTTTATTTCCTCTTCCTCTTCCGGCAGGTAGATCAGCATATACAAATAGTTGAAGGGTTTCCACTCGGCCTCCAGCTGGGCGTACGAGATTTTCAAATCCGCGGCATGATAGGAATCCTGAATGGTGAATGTTTGGGTCGCATCGTCATAACCGGTGAGCAGCAGGTAGTGCGCGGCCCACAGGTCGTCGTTCGGGCCGAGGGCGTCGTTCGGATCGAGGTCGGTGACGCCTTCAATGATGACCGGATAGCGGGCGGCGATCAGCTTTTTGAGCAATTCGATATTTCCAGCCACGCGGTATTCCGTCCGCAGCCAGCCCGCAAAGTTGCGAATATAGTACGCCATCTCCTCGGGGTTGACGTTTCGATCCTGCAGGATGGGCTTGATCTGATCGGCGATATCAGCCTGGTCGCCCTCCCAACCGTACATATGCAAGGCCATCGAGAGCGTGGCGGGGCCGCAATTGTTGGGGGTCTGTTTTTCCCAGGCCGGGCTGACCAGCGAAACTTGTGCCGGCAGTGGCTCCGATGTGGAGGTGGGCACGGACATGGCAGTCGATGTGGCTGAAATGGCAGTGGCTTGCGGGGTGTTCGTGCTCGGCCGAGGCGTGACAGGCAAAGCAGTCGGCGCAGGACCTGGCGGATCGATCACATTCTTTACATACAAGTTGAATTTTTCGTAACGCCAGCTCACCGCCAACCCCACAGCCGGGATCTGAAGAATCAAAATCGCCAGCAGGCTGGCACCTGCCAGCGCGATCAGAATCGTGCGTGCGCGTGACGACATGCGCGAAAGTCTACCATGTGAAAATGAGACGGCTTTAAGATATTGAACCGCGAAGAAGGAAAGGACGCGAAGATTAAGGAGGAAAGAAGAAAGAAAAGGAGGAAAGAAAAAATGGACGCTGACTAACACGGATTCACGCTGATAAAACCAAAAAAATCAGCGTTTATCCGCGTTTACACTTGCACAAGACGCAAGTGCAGGTGTCAGCGTCCAATTCTTTAATGGTAAAGGTGACTTGCTGTTGTCGGTCTGGCTCTATTGATTGATCTGATAATTCGGAGCTTCGCGGGTGATGATCACATCGTGCGGATGACTCTCGATCAAGCCGGCGTGGGTGATGCGCGTGAGACAGGTCCTGCTGCGCAGATCGTCCAGGGCCGCCGCTCCCGCGTATCCCATGCCCGAACGCAACCCGCCTACCAGCTGGTAGACGAACTCGTGCAGCGAGCCTTTGTAAGGCACACGCCCTTCAATGCCTTCCGGCACCAGCTTGCCGCTGCCATCCTGGCCCGTGCCGTAACGATCTTTGCCCAGACCCTGCAGCGCACCCAGGCTGCCCATGCCGCGGTATTCCTTGAAACGGCGTCCTTCATATAGAACCACTTCGCCGGGCGATTCGGAGAGACCTGCAAACAGGCTGCCCAGCATGACGGCATCCGCCCCGCCTGCAATCGCCTTGACGATGTCACCGCTGTATTTCACGCCGCCATCCGCGATGATGGTGGCGCCATGTTTGTGGGCTGCTCTGGCGCAGTTATGGATGGCGGTCATCTGCGGCATGCCGGCGCCGGCGATGACCCGCGTGGTGCAGATCGAACCAGCTCCCACACCGACTTTGATCACGTTCGCGCCGGCTTTGATCAATGCCTCGGTACCTGCTTCGGTGACGACATTTCCGGCAATGATCGGCAGCTCCGGCCAGTGATGACGGATACGCTCCACTGCGCGGATCACACCTGCCGAGTGGCCGTGCGCCGTATCCACACAGACCAGATTCACATCTTCCTTCACCAGCAGTTCGACACGCTGTTCCAGGTCCACGCCCACGCCGACGGCGGCCGCGACCAGCAGGCGATCCTGCTCATCGCGCGAGGCGTTGGGAAATTCACGGGCTTTCTCGATGTCCTTGACGGTCAGCAACCCTTTCAGGATCCCGGCTTTATCCACCAGGGGTAATTTTTCGATGCGGTGTTTTTGCAGAATTTGCTTGGCCTCTTCGCTGTCGATCCCCACCGGAGCAGTGATCAGATCTTTGGAGGTCATAAAGGCGCTCACGGGCTGGTCGTAATCTGAATTTTCCACAAAGCGGATATCCCGGTTGGTGAGAATACCGACCAAGCGCGAGCCCTCATCGATGATGGGCACACCGCTGATATGGTAGGTCTGCATGATGGTGTCAGCTTCGCGCAGCGTGGCGGACGACGTAAGCGTGATCGGTTCCACGATCATGCCGGATTGCGAGCGCTTGACCTTATCCACTTCGCGCGCCTGGGCTTCCGGCGACATATTACGATGGATGATCCCCAGGCCGCCCTCACGCGCCAGCGCAATGGCCAGGCGCGCCTCGGTGACGGTATCCATGGCCGCCGACAGCAGTGGGATATTCAATCGAATCGTGGGAGTAAGCTGGGTGCTGGTATCGGTCTCGTTGGGAAGCACCTCGGTGTATCCCGGGACGATCAACACATCGTCAAACGTAAGGGCCTCGAATTTATCAAAGAGTTCTTCGTTCATTATATTAACCTCTGGCAAACTTATAAGATTGCCTGACAAATGCTATCGTGTGACACCGGGTGGGCGAAATAAGGACGAGTATAACAAACTGCAGATAAAGTGGTGCCTGATTATTGAGTCCCAGTTTCAAGCTCGAGAAAAGTGCCCAGAGGCGCAGGTGGGATCATAACGCAGTTCGTTCTCATGCCTGTTTCTTTAATTCCCACTCTTTGACTTTTTCAAACAATTCGCCGAGCGGCTTCAGGTCCGCGACCGGTACCGCC
>CAYUUJ010000289.1:0-4056 GCA_964447845.1 uncultured Anaerolineaceae bacterium | reverse complement strand
CGAAGATGAAACGGTGGGCGGCCACGATGGCGGCCGGGCCGTAATACTCGTCGTTGGCCCAGTAGGACGGGCAGGACGTGGTGCAGGCCGCGCACAGGATGCATTTGGTCGAATCGTCGAAGCGGGCGCGTTGTTCGGGCGATTGCAGTCGCTCGCGTCCGTCCGCGGGCAGCGGGCTGTCGTTGACGAAAAACGGCAGCATCCTTTTGTAATTATCGAAGAACGGCTCCATATCCACGATCAGATCCTTGAGCACTTTCAAACCCAGGATCGGCTCGACCGTGATGGTATCTCCCACGTCGCGCACCAAAGTCTTGCAGGCTAAATAATTGCGCCCGTTGATGCGCATGGCATCCGATCCGCACACGCCATGCGCGCACGAACGGCGGAACGCCAGCGATCCGTCGTGATGGCCCTTGACCAGTTCGAGTACATCCAGCACGCGGTCGGTGGGCTCGGCCTCCAGCGTATAGGTCTCGTAATGGAATTTCTGATCCACTTCGGGGTTATAGCGGAAGATTTTTAGAGTTACCTGCATTTTATATGCCTCATCAAAATTGATGTCATTGCGAGGAGCCGGAGGTCGAGACCTGCGGTCGATACCGAGGCGACGTGGCAATCTCAAGTTACCTCTATACTTGAGATTGCCACGTCTGGCTTCGCCCTCCTCGCAATGACATTAGTAGACTCTTTCTTTCGGCTGGTACTTCGTAACGACCACCGGCTTATAGTCGATCGTGGTCTTTCCATCCGTATGCCAGACCAGCGTGTGCTTCAACCATTCCTGGTCGTCGCGCTTGGGAAAATCTTCGCGTGAATGTCCGCCGCGCGATTCCTTTCTGTTCAACGCGCATTCCGCCACCACCTCGGCCACCTCCAGCATGTTGCCCAGTTCCCAGGCATTCAGCAGCTCGGTGTTAAAGATCCTGCCGGTATCCGTTACATGCACGTGCTTGAAGCGTTCCTTCAATGCCCGCACTTTTTGGATGGCTTCCTGCATGCCTTTTTCGTTGCGATAGATGCCGACATCCTCGAACATGACTTTCTGCATTTCGCGATTGATATCATAGGCATTTTCTTTGCCGGACGACTTGCGTAACGCCTCAAACCCGGACCGGGCGCCTGATTCCGCGTCGAGGGGCAGTATCTCGAAGTTGGCCTGGTTCGCGTACTCCGCAGCCCGCAGACCGGCGTGCTTGCCGAAGACCACCAGGTCCAGCAGCGAGTTGGTGCCCAGCCGATTCGCCCCGTGGACCGAGACACAGGCGCACTCGCCCGCCGCGAATAGACCGGGAAAGACCGTGTTCTCCCTGTCGATCACCACCTCGCCGTATTTGTTCGTGGGAATGCCGCCCATCGTGTAATGCGCGGTCGGCTGCGTGGGCATCACCTGCGTCACCGGATCCACGCCCAGATATACACGGCAGAAATCGATGATGTCCGGGATCTTTTTCAAGACCTGTTCGGCGGTGATCGTGTAAGGCGAGCCGTCCGGGTTGGTGCGTCCGTCCAGGGCCGCGTATTTGTTGACCGATTCGGGTCGGATGTCGAGATAGACATAGTTCTGTCCGTTGATCCCGCGCCCTTCCCTGATCTCGGTGTAGATGGCGCGCGAGACCACGTCGCGTGATGCCAGGTCTTTAACTTTGGGCGCATAGTTCGGCATGAAGCGTTCGCCCTGGCCGTTGATCAGCACGCCGCCTTCGCCGCGCACGCCTTCAGTAATGAGAATGCCGAGTTTATAGATCCCGGTGGGATGGAACTGGAAGAATTCCATGTCCTCCAGAGGCAGGCCGCGGCGCAGGAGGATCGACGCGCCGTCCCCGGTATAAGCATACGCATTGGAGGTGACCTGGAAGATGCGTCCATGCCCGCCTGTTGCGAAGATCACGGACTTGGCATGGAATGTGTGCAGTTCGCCGCTGGCCAGTTCCACTGCCACGATTCCGGCCGCCTTTCCATTTACGATCAGGAAATCCAGTACCTGGTATTCATCGAAGAAATTGACCTTGTTCTTCAGACACTGCTGATACAGCGTTTGCAGGATCATGTGGCCGGTGCGGTCCGCGGCATGACAGGCGCGCCGCACAGGTTTGCCGGTCTCGTTGTTGGTGTGTCCGCCGAATGGGCGCTGCGAGATGCGGCCCTCGGGGGTGCGGTCAAAGGGCAGCCCCATATGTTCGAGTTCGAGCACGGCTTCGATGGCCTCGTTGCACATGAACTCGATCGCGTCCTGGTCGCCGAGATAGTCCGAACCCTTGACCGTGTCGTATGTGTGCCACTCGGGCTTGTCTTCTTCATAGTTGCCGAGCGCGGCGGAGATGCCGCCCTGCGCTGCGCCCGTGTGTGAACGGGTCGGATACAGCTTGCTGATGACGGCCGTCTTTGCGCCGCGCGAAGCGTACAGCCCGGCCATCAGGCCCGCGCCGCCCGCGCCGATAACGACTACGTCAAATTGATGAACATTCGCCATGAATTACTCCCGAATATAAGGACTTAAACACGAAGGACACGAAGGGCACAAAGGTAAAAAATATGCACTTCAAAAACGGTTTTCCTTCGTGTTCCTTTGTGACCTTTGTGTTTAATCATTTTTCATGCAGTCCAAATGATATAAATTGCGATGACATTCACAAACAGGGCATATCCGATCATCGCTTTATGATACCAACGCTGCGCTTTCAGGTCTGAAATGAAATCATCCACGATCACCAGCATGCCGTGCACCCCATGCCAGGAGACTACCGCTATAAAGGCAATGACCATTAACTTGGCGAGTATGCTGAGCCATGGCATTGCACTCAGCGGGTTTCCCGTCTGGTTTGGGAAAAATGCCCAGCGCAGCACCTCCGCCAGGTTCGTCTGCGTTTGTGCGCTGGCCACCAGGCCGCCGAGGATGCCCGCCAGCATGAGACCGTAAATGGCCAGCACCGAGAGGCGCGCAAGGAACCACATGACGGTCTCGAAGTTTAAACCGCGCTTTTTTAACGGAAGGGTTCTCGGTTTTACAGCTTCCATTTCAGCCTCCCAGGATCACAAATAAAACAAAAGCGTAGGTGAGCACGAGCACAACAGCCTCCACACGGACGGCCTGCGGCAGATACTCAAGCCCGGCCGGCCATAGATCGAGGATAGTGATACGCAAGCCGTTGATGGCGTGAAACAATCCCAGGAAAAGGATCACGATCTGGAAGATCTGGTTATTAAAAATGGTATTGACCGGATTCACACCCGCCAATACCAGGATGTACATGCTGAAGAAGATGAATAACGCCACCCCGCCGATGCGATGCAGGACGTACGTCCACATCGGGGCTCCCCCTTTGTAGCGCAAGCCCGTGAACAGACCGACATTCCTTTTCAGGCCCATCCAGGCCTCCTTGGGAAAAAATAGTGTAATGACTTATGCATGAGGCGCCGTTATGATTTTACTATAAAGGGTATCCCGTCATTGCGAGCAGCAGTTGATTTCCGCGCATGCATGTCATTGCGAGGAGCCGAGCGATCGACCGATGGTCGAACGGGAGGCGACGTGGCAATCTCAAGCCAGATTCAAACATGAGATTGCCACGGAGCGGCGCCTGCAGCGCCACACCTCGCAATGACATATGTCGATAAGTAACAGCCGAGACCTTGAAGCCTCGGCTGTCAACTTATCGTTTTGATTTCTTCCTGGCGGACTTCTTTGTTGTTTTCACTTTCTTCTTCGGCGCAGATTTTTTCGCTGCCTTGACTGCCTTTTTGCCTACCGCCTTCATCCCTGCTGCTTTCCCCGCTGCCTTCTTCGCCACTGCTTTCTGTGTTCCTGCCTTCTGCGCGCCTGCTTTTTGCATTCCGCCTTCTGCATTTGTCTTGTCCATCCACTTGATGATCTCCCCGCCGAACTCCGAACACTTGACCTCGATGGCGTCCGTCATGTTGCGGGCGAAATCGAATGTGACCGTGCGAGCCAGGATGGCGCTCTCGATGCCTTTGATGATCAGGTCGGCGGCCTCCGTCCAGCCCATGTAGCGCAGCATCATCTCGCCGGAAAGGATCACCGAACCGGGGTTGACC
>CAYUUJ010000288.1:0-4058 GCA_964447845.1 uncultured Anaerolineaceae bacterium | reverse complement strand
CTGGACTCCGTTGGACCAGGTGCCCGGACGTGCCGGATGCAGCCATTCCTTGATCAATTCGAGGAACTCAGCCGGTGTCTCATTTCGAAGGCGGGCCAGGCTGGTGGTCAGGAGTGCAGCGCGGACGTGAGGGTCACGCACCTGCTGAGTCCAGGCCGTCAGACGCGCCAACAACAACCGTTCCTGTGGAGGCACGCGGCCTAAGAGGAAGGCGGCTAACAGTCTTGTTTCAAGATAACCCTGATCCCAAAGCAGATCAGCCAGCTCGAGCGCGGCCGCCGGATATTCCGTGGCAGCCTGGGTTAGCTCGAGTTCGATCTGACGCAGGATCACAGGCGGTGTTCGATAGGTGGATAAGTTTGACCCGGGGGCAGCGCTTTCCCGCTTGCGCAGCGTCCGGTCGACGTAGAAATCAAGCATCTCATGCAAATGGCTGAGGAATTCCTCCGGCACGAAAAAAAAGTCGGCCAGACGGGTGGATTGTTTACGCAGACGGGCGAGGTCGATGGCAGGCATAGGCAGGTGTCAGGTGGGTAGGTGTCAGGTGTTTAAGTGTCAAGTGTCAAGTGTAGAGACCTGACACTTGACACTTGAGCACCTGACACTTTAATACGATTTCGCGAAATATACTTTATTCTCCGCTTTTTCTCCGCAGACGATGCAATTGCCGGTTCCATTGGGTTGGTCCAGTGGAATGTTGCGGGTGGTCGCTTTGGTGTCTTCTTTTACCTTGGCTTCGCACACTTTGCTTTCACACCACCATGAAAGAGCCCAACCATCGGCCAGGATCTGTTTGAGCTCGTCATAAGTCTGTGGGTCGTGGATGTTGGCGTCGCGAAAGGCGGTGGCACGCGCCAGCAGAGAAGCCTGGATCTCGATCAGCATTTCAGCGACGGTGGAGGCCAGACCCGCTTGCTGTACAAAAGACTTGCCTTCTTTGCCGGGCTTGTCCCGCCGGGCGAGCGCAACACTGCCTTTTTCGATGTCCTTGGGGCCGATCTCGATCCGCAGGGGCACGCCGCGCATTTCCCAGTCGTTGTATTTGAATCCGGGAGTCACTTCCTCCCGGTCGTCCATCTTGATACGGACACCGGCGGATTTGAGTTCAGTGAAGACCTTGTCTGCCACCAGCATGACCAGGCTTTTCTCGGTATCGGTCTTGTAAATGGGGACGATGACGGCCTGGATGGGCGCCAGGCGAGGGGGCAGGACGAGGCCCTGGTCATCGCCGTGGGTCATGATGATCGCGCCGATCATGCGTGTGGACAGACCCCAGGAAGTGGTCTCACAAAATTGAAGCGTGTTGTTCTGGTCGAGATATTGGATCTCGAAAGCCTTCGCAAAATTTTGACCAAAATAATGTGAAGTAGCCGATTGCAAGGCGCGCTTATCCTGCATCATGCCCTCGATACTGGTGGACATGGCCGCGCCGGCAAATTTTTCGGTCTGACTTTTATAGCCTTTGAGGACAGGCACTGCACCTTCGTTGATCGCCACATCGGCATAGATATCCAGGATGCGATACATCTCTTCCATCGCCTCTTCCTTTGTGGCGTGGGCTGTGTGGCCTTCCTGCCAGTAAAATTCAGTTGTGCGCAGGAAGAGTTTTGTGCGCAATTCCCAACGCACCACGCTGCCCCATTGATTGATTAGCACAGGCAGGTCGCGCCAGGATTTGATCCATTTGGAGTACATGTGGCCTATGATGGTCTCCGAGGTGGGCCGGACCACCAGGGGTTCCTCCAGTTTTTCACCGCCGCCATGGGTTACCACAGCCAATTCGGGTGAAAAACCCTCCACATGTTCCTTCTCTTTCTCGAAGAACGACATTGGGATCAGGAGGGGGAAGGCCGCGTTGGTGTGTCCTGTTTCTTTAAAACGGCGGTCGAGCGCGGCGGTTATGTTTTCCCAAATAGTCCAGCCATAGGGACGCACGACCATGCAGCCGCGCACCGGCGCATAATCGGCCAGTTCGGCTTTCAATACGATTTTGTTGTACCACTCGGCGAAGTCTTCCGAGCGGGTGGGGAGTTTATCTTCAGCCATGTTTCCTCTACGAGTTTCAGGTTTAAGGTTTGAAACTTTCAGGATGCGATCGAGGTAAAACTTTTAAACCTTCCAACTTTCCAACGTTATTACGGCACTCTTCACATCCGGCACAAATTGCAGCAAAGTGCGTTGATGGTCGGGCGTGTAATCACCCAACCCTTCGAACACCTGATCGAAGACGCTCCGCCAGCCGTCCCCGATCAGGATCAACGGCCTCCGGGGTAAAGCGCTCACGATCATAAGATTCCAGGTCAGCGCGATCTCGGTCAATGTCCCGGGACCGCCAGGCAGGGCCAGCGCCGCATCACAATCCTGGACCAGGAGCTGCAGCCGTTCGATCAGAGTTTCCTTTTTCCGCTCCTCTTTCACCCATTCGTTCGCGCCGATCGACCGCCAGCGCTCGATCTCCGCGCAGGTCACGCCGACGACGTGTCCGCCCGCCTCACACGCGCCGCGGCTGACGGCTTCCATGGTGCCGACATAACCGCCCGTCAACACCGTATGACCGCGCTCAGCCAGCAGCCTGCCGAGTTCCTGGGCTTCGGCATAAGCTGCGGAACCTGCATTGGGTTGAGATCCACCAAAAACTGAAACATTCATAAGAACGATCTTCCCTGGTTATTGTAATTTGGATTCCCGATTAAATAAAAACGGCTCGCCAGGGCTGGGAGCCGTTTGGGTGTGCGAACGCGAACCTATCCGGACCAGGCTGGTTTTGTGATTTGCGGGGACGGGACCGGGTTCAATTTCATATTGGCGATTATACACGATTTCCGAGAGCGGCTTCAGCACGGAGCACACACGTGTGCCTGCACCTTCGGCAGTGCAGGCAGAGAACACTGAGTTTTTCCTTTATTTTCTCCGTGAACTCAGTGTTCTCTGTAGTTAAAAATCCTTTACCTCACCTTTTACCCAGTTTTCCGTTTCCCGCGACCAAGTATTGCAAGAGGCAGTAAAATAAACTTGTGGAAAAAAACCTGGGCGACCTGCTTAAAAAATCATTCCCTCCGGCGCAATTGGCATTGACTCAGCGTGTTGCCGATCAAGCGACTGGATTGAAAATGCCGGTTTACCTGGTTGGTGGACAGGTGCGGGATTTGTTGCTGAAACGTCCGGTCAGTGACTTGGATGTAGTGGTGGAAGGGGACGCGCCTCAACTCGCCCGGGCCCTGGCCATGGCAGGCGGCGGGAATGTCACCGAGCATGCAAAATTCGGTACTGCCACGTGGTTTTTGGATGGATCGGCAATTGACTTGATCAGCGCCCGTTCTGAAGTATACGAGCATCCTGGTGCTCTGCCGACGGTTACATTTTCAAGCATTGACGATGACCTGCGCCGCCGGGATTTCACGATCAACGCCATGGCGGTCCGGCTGGATGCGGGCCATTTTGGCGAACTGCTCGATCCGCTCAATGGGCAGGATGATCTCTCTCATAAGCTGATCCGCGTCCTACACTTGCGCTCTTTCCTGGACGATCCGACACGCATGCTACGCGCGGTCCGTTATGCAGCGCGGTATGATTTTGCGATCGTGCCTGGAACGCTCCAGCTCATCAATGAGGATTCGCGACAGGTTTTATCAAGCCTGAGCGGCGAACGGCTACGCCATGAGTTTGACTTGATCTTCGGAGAAGAAAACGCATCCCAGATCCTTGCCCGCCTGAAAGAGTTGGATTTAATAAGACCCATCCACCTTCAACTCTCAACCGTCAACCCTCAACTCCCAACCATCACGGAGCCTCCTTCAGAATGGGGTGATTTCAAAACCGCGGAAATTCATTCCCTTCGTCAAACTCTCGGTTGGATAATCTGGCTCATGTCTTTGCCGGATTCGGATATCGAGTCGATCGCGGAACGATTGGCTTTCCCCGGTTTATTAACCAAAACTGCACGTGCTGCCGCGACTTTGCTCGCAGACCTGCCATCCCTCTCAGATGCAAAGCCAAGCCGGTGGACTTATTATCTGGATGATTTCCCGAATAATTCTTCATACGCTGGTTAGTTTCAA
>CAYUUJ010000287.1:0-4058 GCA_964447845.1 uncultured Anaerolineaceae bacterium | reverse complement strand
GCCCGGATCTGTTTTCGTTAAATGGACTTTGATCGCCCCTCCGCGCGGGCTGTACCGCAGCGCGTTGCTCACCAGGTTGGAAAGGACTTCCCGTATACGCTGCGGGTCGATTTCCAGGCTGGGAGCAGTCTCAAGAACGGCTTCAAACCTAACTCCAGCAGCATCGGCCTGAACTTCGAAGGCGGCCAGCGTCTCGCGGATCAGACCGACCAGGTCAAAGGGTTCGCGTCGCAATTGCAGGGCTCCGCTTTCTGCCAGCGCTACCGTACGCAGGTCATCCACCAGGCGGGAGAGCAAATTCGTCTCGTCGAGAATAGATTTCAAGCGTGTTTCCTCGACCGGATACAAGCCATCCAACATCCCTTCCAAATTGCCGCGCATTACGGTCAGAGGTGTCCGAAGTTCATGGGTCAGATCGGCCAGCATGTCGCGGCGCTGCTGGTCGTTGACCTGCAAACGGGAAACCATCGAGTTATAGGCGCGCCCCAGCGAACGCACTTCAGGCAACCCCCTTTCCTCCACCCGAACCGAATAATCGCCTTGGGCAACTTTATTCGAAGCCTCCAGCAGGTCGTCCAAAGGTGCGGACATACGGCGTAAATTGCGAATCACAAATCCAAAAGAGAATACCGTCAGGAAAAGAAATGCACAGCTGATTGGAAAAATCCGCACATTATGTTGGATGGGAATCTGGAAAAAGCCAAATCCATCCGCGATCAAGGTGAGGATAGAAAAGAAACCGACGATTCCCAACAACCCGAATATAAAGATAAAACAACCCATTCTGCGAAAGAAAGGACTGTTTCGCATACTCTCGTTGCGCTGAGGCGGCCAGGATTCGTTCTCTGGCCACCAGGGTGGACGGTGTTCGTGGTGAAAGTGTGCGCGACGTCTCATCGGTCTGCGAATTTATATCCCACGCCATAGACGGTCAGCACGTACTTCGGGTCGCCGGGTTTGATTTCGAGCTTGCGGCGGATATTTTTGATATGAGCGTCGATGGCCCGTTCGTAAGATTCAAAGGCAGTGCCGCGCACCGCTTCAAGCAGCTGGCCGCGTGTGAAGACACGTCCCGGCTGACGGGCCAGGGTGGCCAGGATCTCAAATTCCGTGGGCGTCAGCTCCTCGAGATCGCGCCCGCTGGCAGTCACGCGCAGACGCGCCGAGTCCAGGGTCAGGTCCGCGGCGCGCAGGATTTCCTCCTGTGCAGAATCACGTGCATATTCGATCCTTCTAAACACCACGCGCACCCTGGCCAGCAACTCCTTCGGGCTGAACGGCTTGGTGACGTAGTCGTCCGCGCCCAATTCCAGGCCGATCAATTTATCGGATTCGTCCGCCCGAGCTGTCAACATGATGATCGGGACGTTGGAGGTTTTTCGAAGGGCGCGCGTGAAATCCAAGCCATCCATGTAAGGCAAACCGAGGTCCAGGATCACCATATCCGGTTTTTCTCCACGCGCGAGGGATAACGCAGATTTTCCATCGTGTGCCACCCGCACGTTAAAACCCGCATGCGCGAGGTAATCGCGCACGAGTTGAGTGATCTTGGGTTCGTCATCGACTACGAGAATGGTTTTCATATAATCACCGTAGGGGCGGGATTACCTCGCCCCTACAACGCATCCACATTATACGCCGAGCTTATTCTTTATTCTCGTCTTTAGGCGCTTCACCATGTGCCCGCTTGTGCCAATCATCAAACATCCCCGGTGCGCCGCCTTCCCAATGTCGTCCGGTGTGGCCGTGCATGTGATGACCCCAACGCGATCCCCAGAGCATAAAGCGAAAAGCCTTGATCGCCAGGAAGAACAAGATCAGCGGGATCAGCAAACCCAAGCAGCCAAATCCGAAACCGAAGTGCCGATGATGGAAAGGCATGCCATAGTCATAATTCGGATAAGGCGCCAGCACTGTCTCACCCGAAGGCGCTTCGATAGTGACCGGCGAACCCTGGGCAACCCCGGCCTGGAAGGCAAAGAAGGCGATGCCTGCAATCGCAGCGATCAACACCAAACCTGAAACGATCCGTAATCCAATTTTTCCGTCCATTTTTCACTCCTTTGTGAATATGGATGGAGTATAGGATTCGGTTGTGAATTGCATGTGAAGAGAACAAGGAGGAGTGCCGCCTACCACCACCATTTGGAGTATCATCCAGCATTAATTATATGAAGCTTTTCCACGTCAAACGTACACAAGTAGAACGGTTTACGGTCAGCTTGATCGTCCTGATCATTTTGTTTTCCTGGCGCCAATCATCTGCGCAGGCAAGCGCCGAATGGCAGGATCCGCAGCCTCCACCAGACCCGGAAACCCAGTTCACCGTGCCCTCCACTTCCGAGCTGATCCTGGAAATTAATACCTTAAGGTCCGCTTACGGTGCATCGCCCCTGTCTATTCACCCGGTGCTTATGAACATTGCCCAACAGGAAGCGAACGGAATCGCAGCCGGTATGCCCGGGCATTGGCGTCCGTACGGCTTAACCCTCGGCCAATGGCTCATTTATGAAGGGTATCCCCTTTCCGGGGATCTATCACTGGATGGTTATCGTTCGGAGAATTGGAGCTTCGCATCCAGCGCTCAAGGCGCCATCGAACAGATCCATTCTTGGGTATCCAGCGGAGACGCATTGCACACGAATACCATGCTCTCCACCGAGCGCAGCGATATCGGTGTGGGAGTCGCCACCTACAAAGACGATTGGGGGATGGACCAGCTCGTTTTTGTCATTGAAACCGCTTTGCAAACCGGGAGCGGATTACAGCAATCCGCAGCCCGGGATTTTCTGACGCGTGTTCCAGACCTGATCAATGGCGTTAACACGATAAATGGCACGCCGCTTGCATTATCGGCAGGGCAATATATCATCCCTGTCATTCTGAGTACAGCCCGCCTGGACGGGGATGTTATTCATCAAGTAGGATACGGTCAAACGCTGTGGAGTATTGCTGTTTACTATGGGACTACGATCGAGCAGATCCGCAAATTGAATAACTTGAGCGCAGATAACACTATTTACGAGGGGCAGAAATTGCTGGTCAAGAGAGGCGCTACGCAATCAGTTCCCACACCTACCGGTCGACCAACCATTGCCAATTCACCGACTCGCTTACCGGTGGTTAAAATTACCAATACACCAAGTCCTGAGGTAGAGGTCGTAAAAAACCCGGAAAGCGGCGAACTGACGGTCGCTCTGGGAGCAATTTTTTTAGCTTTTATAGTGCTGGCAGGAGTGATGATCTCATCGCTTAAAATGAAAAGCTGATTTTCCCGACCCAGTCATTATTCTACAAATCATTTACCCAAACAGCTTCGGCATTCCTTTTCCGCCGGTCTTCTGCATCATCTTCATCAGCTTCTGAGCTTCGCGGAACTGCTTGATCAGGCGATTTACGTCCTGAACCTCAACTCCGGAACCCGCCGCAATCCGACGCCGCCGGGAGGCGTTCAACAATTCCGGATCCCGTCGTTCCTTGCGTGTCATCGAATTGATGATCGCCTCACTCGATCTGAACGATCTCTCGATCTCTTTCGGGTCAGCCTGACGAACAGCCTGCCCCATTTGCCCCGGCAGCATATCCATGATCTGTGACAGCGGCCCCATTTTTTTCATCCGCTTCATTTGATCGAGCCAGTCCTCCAGCGTGAACTGTCCCTTCATCATCCGCTCAGCACCGGCCTGCATACTTTGCGCATCGAAAGCCGCTTCGGCTTTCTCGATCAACCCGATCATATCCCCCATGCCGAGAATACGAGACGTCAGCCGGACAGGATCATAAGTTTCCAGCGCATCGAGTTTTTCACCCGTACCGATGAACTTGATCGGCACTCCCGTCACAGAACGGATCGAGATCGCCGCGCCGCCTCGTGAATCGCCGTCCAGCTTGGTCAGGATCAAACCGGTAATCGCAATATTATCCCGGAAACCCTGGGCGATATTCAACGCCTCCTGGCCGATCATGGAATCAACGACCAACAATGTCTCCACCGGCTCGACCTTGCCGGCGATCGCTTTCAGTTCATTCATCAGGTCCAAATCCAATTGGGATCGGCC
>CAYUUJ010000286.1:0-4061 GCA_964447845.1 uncultured Anaerolineaceae bacterium | reverse complement strand
GAGTTGCGCCTCGAGCGTGCGTTCGCGGCTTCGCCCAAACAAGGCCGCATCACGCTCAGCGGAATTCCCATGTATGAAGAACCCTCCTTTAATGCCCGGAAACTGCACGTGTTCGGAAAGGATGAAACCGTCACGATCAATCGGGAAGCGGATGGCGACCCGGGCAACCCGTTCAACAAGACCTGGTACGAGGTCAACGGCGAGGGATATTCCTATTCCGGCTGGATCCAGCCGGTGGAGACGGTGTATCAAAAGCCGCAGTTCGAAGTCCCGAAGACGGGCCAGGTGGGCGAGATCACCGTCCCGGTCTGCGATACACGCCTCGACCCCACCGTTTATTCCAAACGCGGCTATCGCATCTATTACGGCAGCACACACTGGGTCACGCGCGTGATCGCGGTCAACGCAGAAAAAACCATCTGGTACGAGATCTACGACTTTCACGCCCGCACCAGTTATTATGTGGCGCATTACGAAATGCGGCTTGTACCTGCACAGGAGCTGTCCCTGCTCTCGCCGGCGGTCCCCGAATCCGAAAAAATTATTTACATCGATTTAAGCACCCAACTCGTCACAGCCTATGAGGGCGAGACCCTGGTATTCTCATCGCGCTGTTCCAGCGGCAGAAAGGGAACTCGTACGCCCGAGGGCGAATTCCGCACCTATCACAAAGGCGCATCTGTCCATATGAGCAATGAAGGCGACGCGGAGGCCAATATTTACAGCCTGCCCGGCGTGCCGTGGTGTACCTTCTTCACAAGCGAAGGCGTCGCTCTGCACGGCACCTATTGGCATAACGATTACGGCAAGCCGCGCAGCCACGGTTGCGTGAACCTGCCGTCAGCAGCGGCCAAATTTATTTATTTGTGGACCCGGCCCCACGTCCCGCCCGATACGCAGTATCTGCATCTGCCGGGCGAGGGGACGCGGGTTAATGTCTTTTATTCCAACACGTAGGGGCGACCCTTGTGGTCGCCCTGGGCAGGAACAAGCCCTGCCCCTACCATCAGCTGAGGAGATAGCCATGATTTCCGCCTTTCAACATCCGTCCTATTTACTCAAACGTCAGGTCTTCGCGCTGGCCGGTAAATTCCGTTTTTACGATCCAGGCGGAAACCTGGTTCTGTTCAGCGAGCAGAAGATGTTCCGTCTGCGTGAAGATATCCGCGTCTATTCCGATGAAAGCAAGACGCAGGAAGTGTTGACGGTCAAAGCCCGCCAGATCATCGACTTCTCGGCAGCCTATGACGTGATGGACAGCACAATGCAACAGAAAGTAGGCGCGCTGCGTCGCAGAGGATTGCGCTCGATCCTGCGGGACGAGTGGGAGGTGCTGGACGCCAACGACCAGACGATCGGGATGTTGTTCGAGGACAGCATCCCTCTCGCCCTGCTGAGACGTCTTGCTTTGGGATCGCTCCTGCCTCAGAACTATGACCTGACCATCGCTGGGACGCGCGCCGCCGACCTGCGTCAGCGCTTCAATCCGTTCCAGTACACGCTCGATCTGGACCTGAGCCTGGATCACGCCAAACGGCTGGACCCCCGCCTCGGCATCGCCGCCGCCATTCTGCTAGCCGCGGTCGAGGGCAGACAGGAATAAATTACTCACCGCGAAGACGCGAAGGGCGCGAAGATTCTTAACGAAAAGGCTTCGCGATCTTCGTTTCTTCGCGGTTCAAAATTCTTATGCCCAGACAACCCCTCTTCGCCGGCCTGGTCGTGGACGAATCAGGCAAGCTCGCACAAACCGCCTTGATCGGCGACGAACCCGCGTACGTGGTGGACGATGCCGGATTCCGCCGCCACATCCCCTCCGAGCAGGTGGACCGCGTGGTGCTGCAACAATTGGGGGATATGATGAAGGGCAGCGAGGGCATGATCTCGGAACAGACCGCCAAAATGCTGGGCCAGGAGGATATCTTTACCAAGGCGATGATCGAACAGCAGCTCAAGAACATGGACAAACAATTCGACAAGATCCTGGAGGCCGGCATTCCTGAAGAAGGGCGCACCTATCTGGGCATGATGGGCTTCAAGGTGGTCATCAACGTTCACGGCGAAGTGGTTAGGGTCGAACAGCCCTCCGCGCCTGGCGGTGAAGGCGAGGAGTAGGGGCGACCGGGCCGGTCGCCCCTACTTTATATTGAAATAAAACACGGGCTGGGATAGAATCTGTCAGCCCGTGTTTTTTGAAGACAGCACATTCCAGTGAATCCATCTATTGGGAAAGGACATTAATTACGATGGAAACTAAAACTCAGATCAGTTGGTTATGGATCATACCGATCGCTCTTATTCTTCCCGCTTACCACCTGCTTATCTTTTTCATGCGCTTCGGGCAGATCGGCCCTGCGCTCTTCGGAAGCCTGATCTTTGCACCGGCCGGAGCCATCGAAGGGATTGCCTTCATCTATTGGCTGCGCGAGGTCAAATCCGACCGTCAACGGCGTAACATCCTGATCGGCTTTATCGTCGGGTTTATCTTTGCTTTCTTCGGCAGCCTGCTGCTCCCGCTCATGCTCCCCATCTGGCTGGGCGCGACCATCGGCGGCGCACTGCCCTGGGTCTTATGCACCTGGCTGGGATACAACCGAACTGTACCCGAACCTCGCGTTTGACACCCGTGCTATACTCTTAAAATTCAGTTTCAAGCCGCTCAACCGTTTCATAAATCATTGACAATCGTTTACCCTCACAAAGGAGACTAAAATGGCCGAAAGCGTTTATAAAGTCATCGAATTGGTGGGGACCAGCACAGAATCGTGGGAGAAAGCCGCAACCGCCGCCGTCGCCACCGCCTCCAAGAGCCTGAAAGACTTGCGCATTGCCGAAGTCGTCCTGTTGGATATGCAGATCGAGGATGGCAAGGTCGCTCATTATCGAGCCAAACTGAAACTGTCCTTCAAGTACCACACGGACGCAGACTGATCGACGGGCGTGAGAGCCCAATGAAACCGGAAATGATCCTGGGCGTCTGCACCGGCCGGGCCCAGAACGATAATGGCTGGGAAATGGAAATCACCATTTCCATCCCCGCGCCTTTTCAGGCCGGTGATCCGTTGGGCACCTACAACATTCCAACCCTCCCTTGCACAGGTACATTTAGAATAATAAGCATCTTCGGAGAGAAGTTGGAGCTGCAAGCCGAAGACCAACAGGGCGATTGCGGGCCCGCGGACTCGGATTCCTTCGAGCTGCAACCGGACGGAACGCTTTTATATATTTCGAAAGGCGATGGCTGGGAGGCGCGCGGAACATTGCAGCGCCTCGGCGGTCTATAAAAATAAATGACCGACTCCGATAATCAACGAATGTGGCGCGCAATGCTGGAACATGGGGAATTCACCAGCATGCGGCGCTGGCGGGTGGTCTTCAGTCATCTGCCGAAGGAGCCGCGGTGTGAAATCTGTCATGCCCCGTTTCATGGCTTTGGAGGGTCACTGGCGCGGCTCGTACTTCACAAGCGGCCTTCGCAATTAAATCCAAGGTTTTGCAACGCGTGTGAGGATTTTGCGCGCCAATTCCCCGGAGGCGCTGAAGTGCCGATGGCCATGCTGTTCGCGGACGTACGCGGCTCAACAACACTGGCGGAAAAGATGAGCGCGACTGAGTTCGGCGAGTTGATCAGCCGCTTCTACCGGGTGGTTACAGACACGCTGACACAATCCCACGCTCTGATCGAGAAGCTGGCCGGAGACGCGGTCACGGCGCTCTACTTTCCAGGATTTATCGGCCCGGATTACACGGCCCGCGCGGTTCAGAGCGCTCAAGAACTGCTGCAGGCCACGGGTCACTCAAACCCGGCAGGTCCGTGGATCCCGGTGGGTGTGGGCATCCATGCGGGCGTGGCCTATGCCGGCTCGGTCGGTTCGAAAAATGGCATGACGGAATTCATCGCCCTGGGAGATGCAATGAACGTGGGGGCGCGGCTGGCTTCCCACGCCGCGACGGGCGAGGTCATTGTCAGCGAAGAGGCTTGTACGGCCGCCGGACTGGACACCCGGGACCTTGAAAAGCGACAACTGACCTTGAAAGGGCGGGGCGAACCGGCCAACGTA
>CAYUUJ010000285.1:0-4082 GCA_964447845.1 uncultured Anaerolineaceae bacterium | reverse complement strand
TGGAGGTCTCGCTCGGAATGGATGTGGCGGTTCCTGGGGGAGGCGTAGCCGAATCGGCTGCGGCGGTCTGGGTTTGCATATCGTATGCCAGCTGTAATGCGATCGTAGCGACAATATCCACCGGCGGTGAGGTGGCCTCGGGCGCGCAGGCCGCGGCCGCAATGACTGTAAGAGATATCAATGTAACGAGTAGAGATCGTATCTGCATGCCGACTCCAATTAATTGAGCTTTCCTGGTTGATTATATACCAGCAAACAAGAAAACCCGTTGCCATACGATGCAGCTTGAAAGGCTAATGTGCGCTTAACCTGCCAATGTACAATAGCCCCCTTATGCTGGAAGATACCCAACCTACTCGCCCGCTGGACCACCTCCAAACCATGCGGACCCGGCCCGTACGGCGCCCGCGTCGTCGGCGCTTTTGGCTCCTGACGCTCGCTGCGTTGTTGCTATATTTTTTCGCGCCTGTGCGCGCTAATATCCTTTTGCTCGGCACGGACGATTCGTCAGCGCGCGGTATCGTCGGCCGCACGGACACAATCATTCTGGCCACCATCGTTCCAACGATTCCGTATGTAGGCTTGCTCTCGATCCCGCGCGATCTGTGGGTCACGATCCCCGGTGTTGGCGAGCAGCGCATCAATACGGCTTACTTTTTCGCCGAGGCGAATGAGAATGGTTCAGGCGGGAACGCGGCTTCAGAAACAGTGCGTGCAAATTTTGGCATACCCGTGCATTCTTATGCGGTGGTGCACATGCTGGGACTGGTCTCGGCGGTGGACGCGCTGGGCGGGGTCGAAGTGCATCTCCAGACACCATTGGGCGGATTCCCAGCCGGGGCACATTTTTTGAACGGGGATCAAGCCCTGGCCTTCGTCCGGGAACGGCAGAGCGGCGACGATTTCAGCCGCATGCAGCGCACGCAGATTTTGATCACGGCCTTGTTTCGTAAAGGGCTGACGCCTTCAGCCTGGTCGTCCCTACCGCGCTTTATCGTGTTCCTCAGCGAGGTAATCGAAACAGACATCCCGATCTGGGATTGGCCGCGTCTGCTATTCGCCTTATTGAGGTCGTTCGTTTTTGGAATCGACAGCCGCTCGATCACGCGCGAGATGGTGGTGCCATTCACCACATCGGGCGGCGCGCAGGTCCTGGCGCCGAATTGGGCGGCGATCGACCCGGTGTTGGAGGAGATGTTTGGGAAATAACGCACGTTATTTGTAGGGGCGACCCAATGGGTCGCCCCTACACCCGACGACATTCACGACGTCGGGTGATTATTACAAATGGGCCATATGTATTTCGGACGAATGTGTCATAATCTTTATTAATACATTGCCTGCCAACCTGCTACCTCAAAAGGACCATTCATGCGCAACCATTTCTTTATCATCATCCTGATCCTGGCCCTGATCCTGCCCGGTTGCAATTTGCCGTTGCCTACCTGTCCCACCCCCAGCCTGCAGGCAGTCACGCTCACCGACCCGCCCAATTGGTCCACCGTTGCATCTCTCAGCCCCACATTGCAATATGCCTATCCAGACCCATCCTGCACCCCGGGAAGCTACGCCATCACTCTTCGCACCGGTCCGTTCTTTTTGGATAACCTCGGCGGAGCCACCGGAAACCCATCCACCAGTTGGTCACCCGGCGCGCCGCTCGCACCCGGCACGGAATACTCCTGGGGCGTGGCTCCGATCAACGGGGTAGAGCTTGGCCCGTTCGAGGGCTCCAATTATTTCTTCACCGGTCCTACCTGTGCGACAGCCGCCCTGGTCGCGCCGACCTTGCTCGAGCCGGCCGAAGGCGCGAGCTTCGATGAGTCGATCGACAGTTTGATCTGGGATTATCCACTCGACTGCGCACCCGAGGGGTATCGCGTGGATCTCTCCGTTGACCCCGCATTCGCCGACACCAGCCTCAGTGGTGGGACTGGAAATCCATCCACGCGCTGGGGGCCGGGTTCACCGCTGACGGATTGCACAACCTATTACTGGCGTGTGGCGCCCATCAACGGCAGCACATTGGGTCCATTCTCGGCCAGCCGCAGTTTCCTGCGCAACGCCTCGGGCATGTGCGCCATGCCAGCTTCGGCTTTGATCAGCGGCATCGTCTGGAACGATCTATGTGACATCCCCGACGGACCACTTCCTACCCCGCTGCCCACAGGCTGTGTCTCTGACGGCGCCGGTGGAGCCCGGGCCGATGGCGTTCGACAGGCGGGCGAGCCGGGCATCCCTGGCGTACAAGTCGACTTACATTGGGGCGGGTGTGCCACGCCGGCGGTCGCCAATGTATTAACGGATGCCACCGGTCAATATGAGTTCGCCGGCCTGTTGGCATTTGGAAGTTACTGCGTGGCGATCCGCCCGCTCAATCCGCCCAACGACAGCGTACTGCTGCCTGGTGAATGGACCTTCCCATTCGGACTCTCCGGCCCGGATGCGTTCGCCAATGCCACCGTTGTGGAGGGCACGCTGCTGACCGATAAAGATTTCGGTTGGGATTATCAATTCGGCGCTGCTCCGACACCTACGCCTGTCGCCAGCGCGACTCCCACTCCCGTTGCAGCCAGCAGCCCTAAATTCGTATTCGACAAGAATGCGTTTTGCCGAAAAGGTCCGAGCACCGTCTTCAGCGACGTGACCGGCATGACCGCCGGAGAGACTGTGGACATCCTGGGTCGCAATGAAGAATTTGGTCTGTGGTATTTCGTAGAGTGGAAAAAATTCAACGTCAAATGCTGGGTGAGCGCCTCCACGGGTCATACCCTCGGCGACCTGACCGGCCTCCCGGTCATGGTCTCCCCGCCGACCCCCACCCCCACACCTGTGCCTAATAATCCCAACCCCACGAAGACACCGTTGAAACCATAAATAATTTTAATTGTAGGGGCGACCCGGTGGGTCGCCCCTACACCGGCCGGCACGTGTGCCGGCCGGTGATTTTTTTAATATACAATTAGAGTCCTAAATACACGGAGGACATTCTTATGAAATTCCGATTTGTGACCACATTTTTATTAATTTTCTTGACAACGGCCTGCGGCCCGACTCCCGCGGGGCCGACGCCTGATCTCGTTTCGACGATCGTTGCCGGCACCCTGACGGCGCAACCGCCCGTCACCTTCACCAGCATACCCTCGCTGACGCCCCAGCCGGCCCCGACGCGTCCACCTGATTACGTCACGACCACAACGGCAAATGTCAACCTGCGGGTTGGGCCTGGAAATTTATTCAAGGTCAGCCGCGTCATGGCGCAGGGCACACGCCTGGAACTTCTGGCGTTTGCGCGCGGCGGAGCTTGGGCACAGGTTATGAATGACGAAGGTATCCTCGGCTGGGTGGGTGTTGACTTAATCTCGGATTGGAGCCAATTTGCCGTCATCTTTATCGAACCCGAAAATGTCCATATAGTCAGCGGACGTGTACTGGATGGACAAGGTCAACCTCTGGAGGGCATTAGGTACGCGGTATTTCAGGGCGCTGGTTCCACCTTACGCACAGATGCGGCCACCGATAGCGGGGGTTATTTCTACGCGTACCTGCCACCTCACTTAGCCGGAATCTGGACCGTGGAATATGTAGCTATCGACTGCAAGAGCCCGCTGGTGGATTCGAACTGTGCATGCCCGAAGGATACCTGCGGCCAGCCGCAGCCCTCCAGCCGTTCGATCACATTGCCATGGAACGATTTATTGACATTCACGTGGGTTAAATAAATCTCACACGTAAAATCAATTTGTTAATCGTAAGGGCGACCCACCCCCACCGCCGCTGGGCGGCACCTCCCCCAAATACACACCGCGAAATTATGTGCATGATAATTTTTGATGTGTATTTGGGGGAGGCCGGGAGGGGGTTGCATTCAATGGTATAATGAATGCACATCCCCACATCGACGGGTTCCAGGCGCCAGTCCTTTTGTCAGGCTGGTGCTTTTTAATACGGATGACAATTTGAAACAGGAGGTACTCATGGACTTACATGAAGGCGATCCAGTCATGCACTGGACCCACGGCCTGGGTCAGATCATGGGGTTGGAAGAACGCGACCTGTCCGGTTCGAAAATGATGTACTAC
>CAYUUJ010000284.1:0-4091 GCA_964447845.1 uncultured Anaerolineaceae bacterium | reverse complement strand
CGAGGAGTATTTTATGTTTTCAATGGAAGGCCCAGATCGCCGTAAGGAAGAAGACCGGGTGCGCAGTGAAGGCCGCCTGCCCCCGGGCCAGTCCCTGACCTTGAAGTTCCCTGTCCTGCATTATGGACCGGTGCCGGCATTCAATCCGGCTACCTGGGACTTGCGTATCTGGGGCGAAGTGGAGGAAGAAAAACGCTGGTCGTGGGATGAGTTCAATCGTCTGCCGCGCACCCGGATCCAGATGGACATCCATTGCGTCACGCGCTGGAGCAAGTTCGATACGGTCTGGGAAGGGGTGTCGGTGAAATCACTGGTGGAGAACGGTTTGATCAAGATCAAACCCAAGGCCACGCACGTCATGCAGCATGCCGAATATGGCTTCACGGTCAATCTGCCGCTGGAGGTTGTGCTTCAGGAAAATTTCATGATGGCAACCCATCTCAACGGAGAACCGATCACGGCCGATCATGGTTATCCCCTGCGTGGCGTGGTGGGTTTCATTCCCGGTCACAAGGATCTGGAATCCCCGTATTTATGGAAGGGCGCCAAATGGCTGCGGTCCCTGGAGTTCATGCCGTTTGACCGTCGCGGTTTCTGGGAACAAGCCGGTTATCACAATCGCGCCGATGTCTGGAGTGAAGATCGATTCGGGTAGGTATCAGCCTCGAATTTAATTTTCGAACAATTTAGCCACGGATCCTGCGGCGGATTGGCACGGATGCTTTAGAAAAAAGACCGATTCGGGCGGGACCTGAATCGGTCTTTTTGTCGTAAAGCCGTGTAATCTGTGTAATCCGTGGCTGATTTTTTGGGATCATGCAAGGTGGATAATTTTTATGGACGTTTGCCGAGCGTGATGGAGATATCCAGGTTTAGATCGCCTCTTAATATGTTCAGCACGATCACTTCGCCCGGCGCTTTATTCGTGATCAGGTAGGCCAGCAGGTCGTCAAAGCGGTGGATGGTCTGACCGTCCGCTGCGATGATCAGGTCACCGCCGGCGAATATGCCCTGGACATTGGTCTGTTGATCGCCCGCCAGAATACCTGCCAGATCCGCCGGGCTATTGGGAGTCACACTGGTTACGTAGGCGCCGGTAAAAGATGTCAGGCCGAGGGCGTTGATCATATCCAGACTCATATCGTCCATGGAGGAGATGCCAAGATATGGATAATCGTATTTGCCCAGCTCGATCAGCACGGGCACAACCCGCCTGATTATATTGACGGAGATCGCAAAACCGATCCCGGAATTAACCGGCTCACCTGTTTCGGTAAAGGCAGTGGTACGGATGGCGCGGTTGACTCCGATCACCTCACCGTTAAGGTTGATCAGCGGCCCTCCGGAGTTGCCCGGATTGATGGCTGCATCGGTCTGGATGATGTCGCCCGCCGTGAAAAAATTTCCGTCCGGACTTGTGTGCGCCGAGTCGAGCGTCCGGCCGAGCGCCGAGATGATGCCTACAGTCATGGTCCCACTCAAGCCAAACGGATTACCGATCGCGACCACTGTCTGGCCGACTCTGAGGATGGACGAGTCTCCGAGGGGCAGAGGATGGAGTTCTTCAGGCGGAGCGTCCAACTTGATGACGGCCAGATCGGAATCGAGGTCCGTGCCGATCACCGTGCCGAAAACCTTATACCCGGACATAAAGTCCACTTCCACCTGCGTTGCTCCTTCCACAACATGAAAATTGGTCACGATGTGACCCTGGCCATCGAAGACGAATCCCGAGCCCAGCGATCCGCCGGACAGCGTCGTAGCCTGGATGGCAACGATCCCGGGGCTGACCTGCTCATAAAGTTGAACCAGGGCATCCTGTTGCGCGAGTGCGTCCCCCTCACCCGGCGCGAAGGCGGGCACAAATTGTTGCGGCTGTTCCGGGATCGAAGGGCTGCCGGGATCGGAAGGCGTCAAGTTGAACTGGCACGCCAGCGCGGCTAATACCAATATTGTCAGAGCGATCTCTGCTGGTTTGATTTTCATGCTGCTCCTTATTGCCGATGACAGTTCTTTAGAATTTAATGCGGGCTGCTTCTTCGAGCAGTTCTCGTTGCTTTGCAGATAGATAGCGCGGGATCTGCACTTTCAGCCGCGCGTACAGATCCCCTTTTGTATTCGGACTTTTCACGTTCGGCATGCCGCGACCCGCGATGCGAAAGACCTGCTCGGGTTGGGTGCCGGCCGGTATGCTTAACTTAACTTTTCCAGTCATGGTTTCCACCTCGGCCTCACCGCCCAGGATGGCGGTAAAGACACTCACCTCGGCGTTGGTATGCAAGTCGTTCCCCCGGCGTTCAAAACGCTCGTCTTCGGCGACATCGATCACCAGATACAGATCGAGTCCTTCCGGACCCGCGCCTGCCACCCGGACCTTGGAGCCGGTCCGCACACCGGGCGGGATGCGCACCTGAAACTTGCGCTGCAGGCTTTCCAACTGCCGGGTTGCGCCTTCATAGGCTTCCTTAAGGCTGATCGTGACCGGCTGTTCGTAGCCCTGCGCGGCGCCGCGTGAACGGGTTCTCGGTCCGCCGCCCGCGCCGCCAAAGATGTCCCTGAAAAATTCAGAAAAAATATCACTGACGTCATCGTACTCGACGCGCGTACCGCCGGAAGGAGGTGCGCCGCGCGCCCATTCGTTCCAGTTAAAATCACCGGGCGTGCCCTTGCGCTGCCAATTGGAATAGGCGCTACCCAGGCGGTCGTAATGCGAGCGCTTCTGTGGGTCGTTGAGTACCTGATAGGCCTCATTGATCTCCTTAAAGCGTTCCTCCGCCTGCTTATCGCCGGGGTTGCGGTCCGGATGATATTGCATGGCCAGCTTGCGATATGCCTTGCGGATATCGTCCGCGCCGGCATTGCGGGCCACGCCTAAAGTCGTGTAATAATCCTTATAATCCATGGTATCTCATTCATAGCACTGCGCATAATGAAAGTCAAGCACCCACAAGTCCATCTAATACAACTCTAACCTCGGACCCCCCACCTGTCCCCCCATCGTCGAAATTGAATTCACTTTTTTCGAATAACTTGTAATCGACGATGGGGGGATGAAAGGGGGGTTATACTCTGCGCCATGAATTCCATCTGTGTCTTTTGCGGCTCATCTGACTCAGTCCACCCTGATTACCTTACTGCCGCGCGCCATATGGGGCAGGTGCTGGCCGGACGCAAACTCAGCCTGGTCTACGGCGGGGGCAGGACGGGCTTGATGGGAGCGGTGGCGGACGGAGCGCTGGAGGCCGGCGGGGAGGTAATCGGAGTCATCATTCCCAGCATGAACACGACATCACTGGCACGCGAGGGGTTGACGCGTATGGACGTAGCCATCAATATGCATCACCGCAAGGCGCGCATGCACGAGCTATCGGATGCTTATGTGGCCTTGCCAGGCGGCCTGGGCACCTTCGACGAGTTGTTCGAGACGCTCACCTGGGCGCAGACCGGCGCGCACGAAAAAGCGGTCGGGCTGTTGAACGTGCGGGATTATTTCAAGCCTCTGCTGGCCGCCATTGACCATGCGGTGGCTGAGGGGTTCATCTTTCCCGAACACCGCGCGACCTTGAGCTGTGATCCTGATCCGGAAAAATTGCTGGATTTGGTGGCGGCTTACGTTCATCCACATGAAGCTGTCAAACGATGGATGAGGCAGGGATAGTCGGATAGTCTTCTAGTCTGATAGTCGATTAGTCAGAGGTGGGTATTTCTGGAAAAGGTGAGCAGTCCAAATGCGGATCAAATCGCTTGAACTTCAAACCACGAGTTTGGAAATCCAGCGCAATTTTTATAGGAACATACTGGATTTGCCGGTCGAAGTGCTGGACGAGCGTCTGTGCATCCAGGCAGGCTGGACTGAATTAATTTTTACGGTGTCCACTAACCCGGGCTTGTATCATTTTGCATTCAACATTCCCGAGAATCAATTCGATGCGGCCATGCAATGGATAGCTCAACGCGCCGATATCCTTGCGGATAAAGCAGGTGAAACAAGCCTTCCTTCTGAAGACTGGAATGCAGACGCTTTGTATTTCAAGGATCCGGCCGGGAACATCCTCGAATTTATCGCCCGTCATGAACTGAAAAATCCCGTT
>CAYUUJ010000283.1:0-4093 GCA_964447845.1 uncultured Anaerolineaceae bacterium | reverse complement strand
CCTGATGAAGTACATCATCCGCCATGCGGAAGGCATCTTGCAGGCTGGATTTCTTATCGGCCAGCTGCAACAGCCGGTCGTTGGGGATCGAGATCAGGGTGTGCGCGTGTTCCTTCATCTTGCCGATGCCGGTCTCGGCGGATGTGGTGCGCCGGCCGCCTTCGAACGCGAAGGGGCGGGTGACGACGCCGATGGTCAGTGCGCTGCACTCTTTCGCAACCTGCGCTACCACAGGCGCCGCGCCGGTACCGGTCCCGCCGCCCATGCCGGCGGTGATGAAGACCATGTCCGCGCCTTTGAGCACGTTATACAGATCGTCGGCGGATTCCTCAGCGGCTTTGCGGCCGACCTCGGGATCTCCGCCTGCGCCCAGGCCGCGCGTCAACTTGTCGCCGAGGCGCACGCGGATTGGCGCCCGGGATTGGGTGAGCGCCTGCGCGTCGGTATTCGCGGCGATGAATTCCACGCCTTGAATGCCTTCCTCGATCATGCGGTTGACCGCGTTCTGTCCGGCGCCGCCCACGCCGATCACCTTAATTCGGGCGAAGGTTTCTACTGGCTGATTGTGTTTCTTGGTCGAGTCCATGTGTTCCTCCAATAAAGTGTTGGTGCTCAGCAAAGTGTTTTCTGGCATGGAGAACCTGATAACATTTTAACATCAGGTCTCATCCTTGAGGAGAGCAGAAATGACCAACCTGCCCGCCTACAATTCATGGCAATAACCGCTTCAACCATTCCTTAATATTGTCCATATTGATGCCATCGTCTCCTCTCGATCGGCGGCGTCCCTGACGGGACCGTCCGCCGGCGGTACCGGTGTACTGGTCGTGCATGGTCAGGGCCCAGCGCAGCAAACCTACGCTGGTGGAATAGGCCGGGGAGTTCAACTTCTCCACCAGGCCCAGTAGATTCTCGGGTTGGGCGGTGCGGACCGGCATGCCCAATACTTCACGCGCCACGCGATTGATACCCGGCAGTGCGGACGTTCCGCCGGTCAGCACCATGCCCGCCGGCAGGAGACCATCGTAGCCCGAGCGTTTGATCTCCTGCAGGATCAGGTTGAAGAGCTCCTCGATGCGGGCTTCGATGATGTGCGCCAGATCCTGGCGATTGATCTGCACCGCGTGGTCCTCGCCGAAAGGACGAATGCTGAAGAATTCATCCGCGCCCACCTCGGCCCGCAACGCGTGTCCCTGTTGTTTTTTGACTTCCTCGGCCTGCTGGACGGGCAGCCGCAAGCCATGCGCGATATCCTGCGTCAGATGACTGCCGCCCACGGCCAGTACCATCGTGTGCCAGACGTTGCCGTTGACGTAGATCGCCAGGTCGGTGGTCCCGCCGCCGATGTCGCAGACGGCCACGCCCATGTCACGTTCTTCATCGGTCAACACCACTTCAGCCGAAGCCAGCGGATTCAACACGAATTGCTGGATCTGCACGCCGGCCGCGCCCACGCATTGACGGAGGTTCTCCACAGTCGCCGCAGCGGCGGTGATGATGTGGGCTTCCACTTCCAAACGGTATCCGTGCATGCCGGCGGGTGTCTTGATACCATCCTGCCCGTCGACATTAAACCCGCGTTGCACAACATGGATGACTTCGCGATCGTGCGGGATGGCCACGGCGCGCGCTTGATCGAGCGCGCGTGCCATATCCGTGCCATCGATCAAACCATGCGGCACGGCCACCGCGCCGCGGCTGTTGACCGATGAAACGTGCGCGCCGGCCAGACTCACCAATGCGGTCGTGATCTCCAGGCCGGAGGTTTGCTCGGCCTTTTGCACCGAACGGGTGATGGCCTGCGAGGCCGCCCCCAGGTCCACGATCACACCTTTGCGGATGCCATCCGATGGTTCGATGCCGACACCGAGGATGCGGATATTCTTTTCATCCTCCACGCGGCCCACCAACGTGCAGACCTTGGTCGTTCCGACGTCAATGCCTACCAGGATTTCGTCCATTACTCTGCCATCCTGTAGTAAGGTGCATCCGTATGTTCGATGCTGATGAATGCGGGATAAATATTTCTTTCCGTCAGTGAGATCACCAGCGATTGATAGACTTGCAGCTTAAGGGTCATATCCTGCGACTCGATCCCAAAAAATACCTGCCAACCCTGGTTGTCGTTCCAGCCCAGTCCGTGCTCCGGATGATAGATCAACGGTGATCCGGGAGGCGCGCTGGCGGACAGCGTTTGAATGGCTTTGACGAGATCGGGCGCCACAAAGGGAAGCGGCGAGAGAGGATCGTCCGATACGGCGGATCCGCTGGGCGGCGCGGCGGATGCAGAAACCAGGATCAAGCCGTCCGCCTGTCCGTGAGGATGGAACGCCACCCCGCTTGCATCGATCCATGTATACCCTTCGCCCTGCTGCCAGAAGATGATGGGCTGACGCTCGGTCACGCGCACCGACACCTGGTTCGGCAGCCGGACGGATACCTCGGCTGAGGCCAGCTCCGGAAAATTCAAACGCAAGCGGGTTGCCAATTCTTCAGGTCTGACCATAAAAATAGAGTCGCCATTAATTCCCAGAGCGCTTGTGATCTCGGCCGGGTCGATCCGTACCGCGCCAATGACCTGAGGTACAGTCACGTGAAAGGTGGGGGAGGTCCATACGACGTACATTGCTGCACCAAGCAGCACGGTCAGGAGCGCAGCCAGGATTTGTTTCCGGGACAATTCACCCGGCAGTATGGAGATCTGAGGACGGTACTGAGGCTGAGACACACCGAGCGCGGTCTGAAAGCGGCGCGTATTCCCGCGCACATGAGGCTGGGGCGGGACGTAGGTCCTCGCGCGTGCGGTGACAGGCGGCAGCGGGCGGTAGGCGCGTTGGGTAGCCTGCTCCTGGCGTTTCGATTCCTCGAGGGCGCGGCGCTTGCGCACTTCATTTGCGCGGTTAAGAGGGCGGTTGGAGCTCACGCTGCCCTCCGGAAGGTATGCTCGGTGCGGTCGCGTTCTGATTTGCGTTGCACGGCAAGTTGGATTAAACGATCGATCAGGTTCGCATACGAAAGACCCGTGGCTTCCCACAATTTGGGATACATGCTGATCTGTGTGAAACCCGGGATCGTATTGAGCTCATTCAAATAGATCCGATGTGAATCTTTCTCAACGAAGAAATCCACGCGCGCCATGCCGGCGCCGTCTATGGCTTTGAAAGCGCGCACCGCATACTCGCAAACCTGGTCCGCCACATTGACCGGAAGTTGGGCGGGAATGACCAGGCCTGAGGTGCCGTCCACATACTTCGACTCGTACGAATAAAACTCGCGGCTCGGCAGCACTTCGCCGGGGACGGAGGCGCGCGGGTCGTCATTGCCCAGCACGCTGACCTCGATCTCGCGGATATTTCCCGCGCCGCGTTCCACCAGGATGCGGCGGTCGTAGCGCGCGGCTTCCATCAAGCCCTCGCCCAGGTCTGCGCGGGAACTGCATTTGGTCACGCCGACCGAGGAGCCGAGATTAACCGGCTTGGTAAAAAGCGGGTAGGCGCCAACGGCTTCCGCTCTCTCGATGACACTGTTCATATCTTTTTCAAGCTCACTGCGCAGGACCAGGATCGATTCGATGACCGGGATGTCATTGGCGCGCATTATGTCTTTAAAGACGCCTTTGTCCATACCGACCGCCGAGCCCACCACGCCCGCGCCTACATAGGCTACATCCGCCAGTTCCAACAGTCCCTGGATGGTTCCATCTTCTCCGAAGGTGCCGTGCAGCACAGGGAAGAACACATCGATGCTCGTGAGTATCTCCAGTTTTTCACCCAGCTTGTTGGAACGGGTGGTGAATAAGACCGAGTCGACCGGCTCAGCCGGCAGGAGCACGCGTTCCAGATTCTGTGTTTCACCTTTTTCCAGCGCCTCGAGTACGTTTTCACCGGTGACCCAGGTGCCGTCATGGGTGATGCCGATCTGTGTCACATCGTACTTTTGAGGATCGAGCACCGCGAGCACGGAGCGCGCCGACATGAGCGAGACCTCATGTTCGCCGGAACGACCGCCAAATAACACTGCTACTCGGAGCTTCTTTGCCATTTTATTTTCCAGATGTCATCTCGGGGCGTGTGGTAGGGGCGCAGCATGCTGC
>CAYUUJ010000282.1:0-4093 GCA_964447845.1 uncultured Anaerolineaceae bacterium | reverse complement strand
TTTTGGCTGATGCGGTCCGTCGCCTGCGGCGTGCCTCCAACGAGACCAGCAAGGATGCCGGCTCTCCGTTCGCGAACTTCAATGCGCCGATCGCCATGCCGGTCAATGTGGAATTGCCCCTGGCCGTTGGGATTCCCAGCGACTATATTTCCGACCGCGATCTTCGCCTGCGCCTTTATCGCCGAATCGCCGATCTGCGCGATCAGAGCGAGATCGATGCGCTGGCCTCGGAGTTCAACGACCGGTTCGGTCCGCTGCCGGAGATGGTTCAAAACCTGTTCTATCAGATGCGGGTTAAGCTGCGCGCCGAGGCAGCCGGGTTGGCCGCCATCAATTGGGAAGGCGGCCAGATCGTTTTACGTTTTCCCGCTTCAGGCGAGGAAAAACAAACTAATCGGCTTTCTGACCTGGGTCCGGAGGTTCGAGGCGGGAAAGGCGCATATTGGTGCACGTTCGGAAAGGATTTGCGTTGGCAGAGTCGCTTGTTGGAAGTCCTTTCCCTGGTACCTACGGCCCATCAGTGATTCTGCGATCCTCGATTAGAATAACGCCATTCTCTTCTGTAATCGTTTGAGGTCATCCGTAACCCATGAATTTCTTACCACGAAGTCACCAACTCGCTAAGTCACAAAAAGTATTTCCCTTTGTGACTTCGAGACTTCGTGGCCTTGGGGTAAGTTTATGGATCGGCTTTTAATTAATTTGCCTGGAGGCTAAATATGCGTATTCGAAGAATATTGCTCGTCCTGCCATTGCTCGCACTCGCTTCGGTCTTTTGTTCAATGGGTGGCCTGGGAATACCTGAAGGTATCCAGCAGACGCTCGAAGCGCTGACCCAACAGGTGCCCATGATCCAGACACAGGTGGCGCAGTCATTGACCGAGGCGGCTCCGATCTTAACCCAGATGGCTGAGACGACGGTTCCAAACGCAGCGACGGGCGGCAATATCGCCGGCAATCTCAGCTATCCGTCGGAAGGTATACCGCCTCTGCGCGTGGTTGCATTCCGAACGGATGTCAACCAATATTTCTATGTGGATACGCTACAAAATCAAAGCACGTTCCAGATCGATAATCTACCCGCCGGAACCTATCATGTGGTCGCTTATACGATGGGCGGCGAGCTCTCAGGCGGTTACACACAGTCTGTAATTTGTGGGTTGACCGTTGACTGCTCGGATCACACCTTGATCGATGTCTTCGTCGCGGATGGACAGGTGAGTGGAGGAGTTAATCCGGCAGACTGGTACGCGCCTCCGGGATCATTCCCGCCTTTCCCGGCGCCATAGCGTAACATTCCACCGCTTCAAGCCGGACCCCGTACCTGATTCCGTTGCCGAGGGTGACTCGCTCACCCTCGGCTTTTTCGTCCGTGTTATAATAGAACGTCCGTTCCCCTTTGAATAATTCCAAGTATCCAGGATAAAACCTATGGAATTCAAATTAAACGCTCCCTTCCAGCCTACCGGAGACCAGCCTGAGGCCATTCGCGGTCTCGCGGAAGGCATTCGGAAAAATCTTAAGCATCAAGTCTTGCTGGGTGCCACCGGTACCGGAAAGACATTTACAATCGCGTCCGTGATCCAGGAAGTACAAAGGCCGGCGCTCATCATGGCTCACAATAAAACCCTGGCGGCGCAGTTGTACGCTGAATTTCGCGATTTCTTCCCGGAGAACGCGGTTTCCTATTTTGTCTCCTATTACGATTACTATCAGCCGGAAGCCTACGTGCCGCGGCATGATCTCTACATCGAGAAGGAAACTCAAATCAATGAGGAGATCGAACGGCTGCGGCTGGCAGCCACCACCGCGCTGATCTCACGCAGGGATGTCATTATTGTGGCCTCCGTTTCTTGCATCTACGGTTTGGGCAGCCCGGAGGAATTCGGAAAGGGGACGGTGACTCTCGGATTGGGCGAACTCCATCGCCGCAACGCACTGATCCGCAGGTTGGTCGAATCTCAATATCAACGGAATGACATGGAATTACGGTCCGGCACGTTCCGAGTGCGAGGCGATACGCTCGAGATCATCCAGGCATCCGAGGATAAACGCGGTTTCCGCATCGCTTTCTTCGGCGATGAGGTGGAACGTATTACCGAATTCAGTCCGCTCACGGGTGAGATCTTCGGAGAACTGAAGGAAGTTTCCATATTCCCCGCCAAGCAATATTTAACGGATGCTGAGAAACTGAAGGACGCCATCCGCGATATTGAAGAAGAACTGGAAGAGCGTCTGAAATTTTTTAAAGACACCGGCAAACTGTTGGAAGCCCAGCGGCTCGAACAGCGTGCCCGTTATGATCTGGAAATGCTTAAAGAAGTAGGATACTGCTCTGGGATTGAGAACTATTCCCGCCACCTCGATCAGCGCGCGCCCGGCACGCACCCCTGGACGATGATCGACTTTCTGCCAAGCGATTATCTGCTGGTGATCGATGAAAGCCACATGTCTGTTCCGCAGATCCGAGGTATGTATAACGGTGACCGCGCCCGCAAAGAAACCCTGGTGGAATACGGTTTCCGTCTGCCCTCCGCTATGGATAACCGCCCGCTCAAGTTCGAAGAATTCGAGCAAATCATGGGCAACACGATCTACACCTCCGCCACGCCGGGTCCCTACGAACTGGAGCATGCCGACCAGGTGGTCGAGCAGATCATCCGTCCTACAGGGCTTGTCGATCCGGAGGTGGACGTTCGTCCGACTAAAGGCCAGGTGGATGACCTGGTCGGAGAGATCAAGCAAAGGGTCGAGCTCCACGAGCGCATCCTGGTCACCACTTTGACGAAACGGATGTCCGAAGACTTGACCGATTATTTAAAAGAGCTGGGGATCAAGGTCCATTACTTGCACTCCGAAGTAGAGACACTCGAGCGCATCAGCATCCTGCGAGACCTGCGTTTGGGGGTCTACGATGTGATCGTGGGCATTAACCTGCTGCGCGAGGGACTTGACCTGCCCGAAGTATCGCTGGTCGCGATCCTGGACGCGGACAAGGAAGGGTTCCTCCGTTCAGGAACAGCCCTGATCCAGACTATCGGCCGCGCAGCGCGTAATGTGCGTGGACGGGTCATCATGTACGCCGATAAAGAAACTGATTCGATGCGGCGCGCCATCGACGAGACCAATCGCCGCCGCGCCAAGCAGGTCAAATACAATACAGAAAATGGCATTGTGCCGATCAGTATCTCCAAGGAGATCCACGACTTAACCGAGGAGATGACTGTCAAAGCTGTGGCCGATGAAAAGGGCATTTATAAAGCCGGACCAGGCGGCATCCCGCGTAACGAACTCCAACGTATTGTGAACGAACTGGAGAAGCAGATGAAGGAAGCGGCAAAAAATCTGGAATTCGAGAGGGCAGCGGCCATGCGGGATGAGATGTACCAGCTCAAGAGTCTGATGGCTGAGGATGAGTCACTCAAACCATGGGAACGGATCAAACTGCTGATTGGCGAAGAAGAATAAAAAACGGGTTCCTGAATCTAGGCGACTATTAAGAGTGCATTTGAAAACTCACCACGAAGTCACCAAGTCGCTGAGTCAGAATGCTTTTTTTCTCTTGATGTCTTCGAGACTTCTTGCCTTTGTGGTTGGAATCCCATTGTTTTCAGATACTTTCTAAGGCCGGTGTAAATTCAATCTGCCATACGAAGGTCACCGGATTAACGCGCTCCAGTTTTTTTCGTTGCTGCTCCTCCGAACTCAATCATTCGTCATGCTCGTGTGGCAGGGCTTCGTCGTGCTACTGAATTTCGGTTGGGGGGACCCATTCAGGAAATACCGGTTCGGCGGCGCGCGCCAGACCATAGGTTGCGAAAGCGGTGATGAACGAAAACAGGATGATCAACGCGATCACCCGTCGGGCAGTCGGACGCCCGGCTGTCAAGACTAAACCTTGGAAGACCAGAACGGCCATTGTGATCATACCGAGGGCTTCACAGGCTTTGCAGGTCAGGTCGATCAGCCCGAACGCCTCCGGTCCATGATGGAAGGGGGCAGGCAGCCATCTGGTGATTCCGTACAGGACGATCAGCCAGCCTGACATAATGGCGCCAGTGATGTAAAGCCTGGGCGAAGGCTCGCGCCAGAC
>CAYUUJ010000281.1:0-4095 GCA_964447845.1 uncultured Anaerolineaceae bacterium | reverse complement strand
CTCATGTATATGGGATTTTTGCTCTTCCGCCATGGACCCTTCGGCAAACCTCTGGCAATCTTTCTACTTATCGGAGGATTCGCGTTACAAGGGCTGGAAGCATACTTTCTGCTTTTTCGCTACGATGTCTCCCCTTATGATCATGAGATCTTGCTTGGTACGATCCCGTTTGCCCTAGGCGCGGCCAGCCTGGGATTAAGCGGCCTTAAGTTCCTGGAACATCCGGTCCTTGGAGAGTGGGGAAGGAATTACTCGTTGGGTATCTATTTATCACATGCATTAGTGGCATTCATCCTTGGCCTGTCTACCCGATGGATTTCTCCCAGTCCTTTTCTTTTACCTATCCAACAGGTGATCCAACCATTTCTTATTTTATTTACGTGTATCGGCATTCTAGCGGCATTGCACACATGGTTTCCCTCTCTTTTCAAATGGTTGGTCGGCAATCACATCCACCGGGAATAATTGACACACCATTTTGATTCGAGTATGCTTGCAACCGTCCGGGCAGGCCCGGCGCGGCAGAGCCTCCCGAACCCCGCCAGGGCCGAAAGGCAGCAACGGTAAGGAAGTGCCTCTGGGTGCCGCTGGTGCCCTGCCTGGATATTTTTTACCCTGATACACATCATGCCACGCTGGCTGCCTGCCTTGATCGCCGCTATCCTCGGACTCGCCTTCGGGCTCGTCTACGGCTGGGTGATCGATCCCGTCGAATATGTAGACACCACACCCGATACATTACGCGCAGATTACCGCGCCGATTATGTCTTGATGGTGGCGGAAGCCTACCAAACCGAGCAAGACCCGGACCTGGCGGCGCGCAGGCTGGCCGTCTGGGGCAGCCAACCTCCGGCTGAGTTAACCGCCGAAGGCATCGACTTGGCGCGCCAATTCGGTTTTGCACAAGCCGATATTTCGCTCATGCAAAAACTTGAAACGGCCATGCTGACCTGGCAACCGGTTCCAGACGCTGGAGCCGCGCCTTGAGACGTTTGAATTGGGAAATCTGGTTGGCGCTGCTCGCAGGACTGGTCCTGGGGCTGCTGTATGCGTGGGCGATATCCCCGCTGCGCTACGTAGACACTACTCCCGATACGTTACGGGCTGATTTCAAAGAAAGGTACCGGGTCGCGATCGCCGCGGCGTATGCCTCCACAGGTAACATCGAACGTGCGCGCGCCCGGCTCAGCCTATTGGGCGATCCCGATCCGTTCCAGGCTTTAAGTTCGCAGGCTCAGCAAATGCTGGCCGCCGGCCAACCTTTTGAGACGGTCCAGCAAGTGGCGCAATTAGCATCCGATTTAGGACAACCCGGTTCGATCGCCCAGATCTTAACCCCAACGCCTCAATTCACCACCCTTCACACGAACACTCCGGACGGTGAATCAACTCCTGTCGAAACAAGCTCCGCTCCGGGCCTGACAGAAACCATTATCCCGGGACAGGTCATCGAACCCCCGCAATCACTGGACACACCCACCCCGCGCCCCACCCGGACAGCTGTCCCTGCTCCCGGTGACCCATTCCAGCTGACCGCGCAGGACACGATTTGTGAGCCGAATTTAACGGAGGGCTTGCTGCAGATCGTCTTGATGGATTCGCGCCGTCGACATATTCCCGGACTCGAGATCGTGGTCACCTGGACCGGCGGTGAGGATCATTTTTTTACCGGGCTCAAGCCTGAGCTCGGCGATGGATATGCTGATTATGTGATGCAATCGGACGTGAGCTACAACGTCCGTGTGGCAGAGGGAGGCTCGCCTGTCACAAACGTGATCACGCCTTCCTGTACAACCGCGAATGGTGAACCCTTCCCCGGCGGCATTCGCTTGACCTTCCAACAACAATAAAAAACAGCCGTGGCATCGTCATTGCCACGGCTGTTCGAAAACCCGAACGATCAAGGGATGATGCCTGTGACATCATTCCCGAGCCGGATCTCCACATCAACCGAGGATGCAGCATCCGGTTTATAAACGATCTGAGTATTCGTATTCACTCCAAACAAACCGATCAAGTATTTCAAAGTATATAGCTTCGGCCCGTACAGGACGATCACGGTTCGGTTGTATCCCCCATCCGCAACCCCGATCTCCGTAATGGCCATCCCCTGGGACTGCAAATACGCGGCTGCGCGCTGGGCGAGATCACCCGCCACCGATCCGTTGAGGACACGAACACGCGCACCATCAGCCTGCATGAGCGCCGTTGGGTCGCCGGTCGCCAGGGGACTAACGGGTCCGCTGGAAGAAAAGATCTCATCGCGTAATACCCGGATCTTATCGGGAATGGGTTTCAGGATGCTGGCATTTTGACCGGCCAGTGTTACGTTATCGAGGATGCCCATTGAGTAATCGATCACACCCCTCTTAATATTTTCAGGCGGGATCTGCTGCAAAAGGACACCCATCTTCATGGCATCCTCGAAAGACATATTTGTCCTTAAGCCGCCGGAGGCCTCCTGATAGATGTCGGGAGCCTGGGCGATCATGTTCGGAAAGTTCGATGGGGAAAAGATCTGATCCCGTAAAGCCAGGATGACCAATTGTTGACGGAGAGCGCGATCCACATCGCCGTTGGCGGTATGACGGTTGCGGGCGTAGGCTAACACTTCATAGCCGTGCAATTTCTGGCAGCCGGCGTGCAGGTTGGTTGGCGGCTTGCCGCCGATCGGGTCGATCCGGATCCGCTCGGGAATGCAGATCTCGAGCCCACCCATGGCATCGATTGCCTCTTCGAATGCATGGAAATCGATCTGACCAAAATAATGGATCGGCACGCCGATGAGATTTTCAACGGTCTTCATCGCCAGGCCGGGACCGCCACCCGGCAATACATTCCCTTCACCGGAGGCATATGCGGTATTAATCCGGCTGTAGCCGAAGCCGGGAATATTTACCCACAGGTCGCGCGGGATCGAAAGCATGCCGGCGGTTTTGCTCTGGGGATCGATTGTGAAAAGGATCATCGTATCTGAGCGCGGCGGACCTTCATTCAAAATATAGTCACGATAATCCAGACCGATGAAAAGAATATTGACGCGGCTGGCGCCATCCCAGGACGGGGGCAGGATCGCTTCGGGCGCGACGATCGGAGTCGGAGGCGCCGACACAGGCGTGCCCTGTTCATTGAGCATGGGCGTGCCTAATACATCCACGCCGGAACCGCTGCAGTTGGCCGGCGGAACGCCGGGGAGCCGGGTGACCGTCCAGCAAGCTAGGATACTGCGCGAGAACCCGAATAACCCGATCCCAACCAGGAACGCCGCACCCCAGATGATCATTTGTTTTCGGGAGAGGCGCTTAAGATTGGCGGGCAGCTTGATATTCTTTACGAAATTTTTGAAGGAGTCTAGGTATCGGTTCATAATTTAGGGCTTAATATATACCATATCCAGGCCCAGCCGTTCGAGCCCTGCATGGGCCCAGTGCTGGAGCAACGCGGAGTCTTCCTGCATCACCTGCAGCAAAAGTGGGATGGCACGGTGATCCTTGATCTCGGCCAGCGCGCGGATCGCCAAAACCCGGATGCTTTGCGGTGGCGCTTCTTGCATGACCTGTAGCAGCGCCGGGACCGCCACGGACCCGATTTTCACGAGGGCGTTTGCCGCCAGGCCGGCGGCGATGGGATCGAGATCGGAGAGCGTTTTGATCAGACTCGGTAACGCGCTCTCGTCCACATGAGAACACAGGCCGAGCGCCGCGGCCTGGCGAACTTCGGGTTCCGGGTCGTTTAGAAACGGGATCAGGTCATCGGTCCGGGCTTGAGTCGAGTGTCCAAGGGCACAAACCGCCCACCAGCGATGTTCCGCGTCTGTGGATTGAGACAACTGCAGTAACGGTTCCCGCACGGATAAATCCGAAACGGCCAGCGCTTCCACTGCGGAGCGTGCGCGAGTCTCGTCGCCACTCGTCAGATCAGCCAGCATCTTGTGTAAAACCGGCACGCAGCCTCTTATTTGGAGGGCGGTGGGACGGGTAATTTTTCAGGCGCGGTGTTGATCCACTTGTCCCCTTCATCGATCAACATGACCGGGATCTCATCCACGATCGGATACTTGCGGCTGCAGTCCTGGCAGATCAGCCAGGCATCCTT
>CAYUUJ010000280.1:0-4098 GCA_964447845.1 uncultured Anaerolineaceae bacterium | reverse complement strand
CGCAATGCAACGCTGCTGATCGGCCTGCCGGAGGGTAAAGAACAGGCTGCGCTGGATGCGCTGCATATCGCGTGCCGTCAACGTATTGAATATATGACGCTTCCGCTGGAAGGCTCGCCGATGCCGATGCCCGCACCTGTCCCCGTGACGGTGGGCGGGGCAACGGTCTTCGCATTGCCTGTGGAACGCTTCGAGGAGATCTAACATGGAAGCCAACATGAAGATGATGATCGTGATCGTCAAGGATCAGGACGCGGATGAGTTGACCCAGGCTCTCACCAACGGGGATTTCGGGGTCACCCGCGTCGCCTCCACCGGTGGTTTTTTACGCAGTGGAGTTGTGACCCTGCTTGTGGGTTTGGAGCACGCCCGCGTCCAGGCCGCCATCGATTTAATGCGCGCCAAACTCGGACCCTCCCAGGATTCACCGCGCGCCACGGCTTTTGTGGTGCCGGTTGAACGATACGAACAAGTCTGAGATGCAAAAAACCACGATCTTCATCGCGTTCCTTATTTTGACGGCCGCCGTCCTGGCCTGCGCGTCGCCTCTCGATATCCTGCCGACCGCACCGCCAGTGAATGTGGCAACCATCGTGGCTCTTACCCTGGAGGCCCTCACGCCTCCCGCGCCGACGGTCGCCCCGACTTCTGAAGTTCCGACTCTGCTGCCGCACTCGTTATATTTTCTCAACAACGACGGTGCCGGGTTATTGCAAGTATTCCGACTGGAAGCGGATGGTGTCACCTTAACCCAATTAACCTTCGAGCCCTCCGCGGTGGAGTGGTTTGATGCCTCGCCTGTCGATGGCAGCATCGCCTTCGTCAGCAATAACCAATTGCTGCTCGCCTCGGCGGATGGGTCCGGCCGGCGCCTGCTGGTGGATGGCGGCGTGATGGACCCCAATAATCCTTTTCTCACGAATATCAGCAGTCCGGTTTGGTCGCCCAACGGTGAAACGATCGCCTACGCACATGGGGGCTTGAATCTCTACGCTGTGGCAACTGGCGTTTCGAACCGCGTCCTTGAAAATCAACTCGATAATAATGATGGTTTTGTTTTCGCGCGCGAGCTGTATGGGCCATTTAAGTACTCGGCCGATGGAAGCAAGCTGCTGATCAGCCTCGGTCATTATGAAGGCGGGTCCTTTGCCGTTTATTATCCTGCCGGCAGTGCCCTGGTGCATCTCAGCGGCGCGGACGATGTGATCTGTTGCACAGCGAACTGGTCTGCGGATGGAGGTGTTTTCCACGTGGGCCGATCCACCTACGGCTTGTGGGGTCCTGGACTGTGGCGCATGGATGCCGCCACCGGAGCGGTCACTACACTTTTATCCGGCGCCCGGCTGCCGGATGGTAGTTTCAACCTGGCCGATGCCGCCTACCTCGCCCCGGATGGCCAGTTGTATTATTTCTTTGCAACGCTAAATCCCGGGGATGATTTCATTAACCGCGCGCCGCTGCAACTGGTGAGGTCCGCGCCGGATGCCGTCACGGGACGGGTGGTCTTGCGACCCGAAACATATAATTTGTTGAATGAAGCGCTGTGGGCGCCGGATGCCAGCTTTGTGATCGTTGCCAGCGCGCCGGTCGAAACAGTTTATCAGGGCGGACGGGCCGAATTGGTATACAGCGATGGACGGCCGTCCGTCGTGCTGTCACCGTACGCCTATCAAATGAAGTGGGGACCGTGAGGGAATTGAAGATTGCTGAATGATGATTGCTGAATTATGATTGCTGAATGAGAAATGCGGAATTAGGAAATAGGGATTAGGTTCCGGAGGTTGGCACTAGGGATGGTGATTGAGATTTGAATTTGATAGACCAAAGAAAAAATCCGTGATAATCTGCCGCAGGATCCGTGGCTAAGAACTTATTCAGCACGGAGAATGCGGAGCCACAGAGAAAGCTTTTTGATCTCTGTGAACTCTGTGATCTCTCCGCAATATTTACTCTAATACAAAATTATCGATCAGGCGGGTCTTTCCGATCAGCAGGGCCAGCGAGAGCAAGGTTTTCCCCGTTACCGTATCCAACTCCTCGAGTGTGTCATAGTCCGCACAGGACACATATTGCAGTTGAGCGCGCGGTTCAGACGTCACCGTCTGGCGTACGAGACTGCGTAGTTTCTCTGCATCGCGTTCACCCGCTTCATGGGCAGCCTTGGCTGTGGTCAGTGCCCGATACAACACCAGCGCGGCTTGCCTCTCTTCACTCTCCAGGTATTTATTTCGGCTGGACATGGCCAGCCCATCCGGTTCGCGCACGGTGGGGCAGACGATGATCTCGATCGGGAAGTTCAAGTCAAGCGTCATGCGACGGATCACAGCAGCTTGCTGGGCGTCCTTCTGACCAAAATATGCTTTATGCGGTTGGATTGCATTGAAAAGCTTGGCTACCGCGGTGGTCACGCCTCGAAAGTGACCTGGACGGATCTCGCCTTCCAGCCGTCCAGTAAGACTTTCGACCTCCACCCAGGTCTGGAATTCCTTGGGGTACATTGCCTCAACCGTAGGCGTCCATACCAAATCCACGCCCAGCGATTGAAGCAGGCTCAGGTCCCGGGCAAGATCACGGGGATAGCTGGCAAGGTCTTCGTTCGGACCGAACTGGGTGGGGTTAACGAAGATACTTACGGCTACGCTGCGGCATTCAGCCTTTGCTTGATTGATCAGGGAAAGATGTCCTTCGTGAAGGAAGCCCATGGTAGGAACCAGCCCTAAGGGCGCGTCCAATACGGCAAGGGCGGCACGCAAGTCTTCGAGGCTCGTAAGGGTCTTTATAGGGGAAAAGTCCTTGTTGACAGGGCTAGAAAATATGTGCTACAATTTTTGAGGAAAAAGGAGATTAATATGGCATTCGGATTCACGAACTCGAAAGGTACCACTTATTACCTGCACGCCAAGGCCGTTCAGACGAAAAATGGCAAGGAACGCAAGCTGTTCTTCTTTGCCAAAGATGTCCGTGACGGTTCTCTCGATGCCGTGCCTTCAGGCTACACCGTCGTTGAGATGAAGACTGGCCTGCCTGCCTTGAAGAAGGAAGTAGTATAACCGAACACGGTTAGGCTAAGCTTTCGCAGAAGGTCCAGCGTAATGCGCTGGACTTTTTGTTTAATTACGGTATTGTTGCCGGTAAAGCGGAAAAAATTTACGGGCAACGAGGGTGCCGCCTCTCTTTAGGATCAGGCAACCCGAAAGCCTCCAAGACGGGCTGCCCGGCCCATTCGGACGGCAACGTCAAGCCTAGTGCCCAGGCTGCGGTTGCAGCTGTATCGGTTGTGTTGATCGGGCTGGTGAGCTGCATAGGATGAATGCCCGGACCGCTGGCGATCCAGGGAATGGTCATGTCTTCGGGACGGCTGGTGCCGTGAGAGCTGTCGTGGCCGCCGTGGTCCGCGGTGATGATGATAAGGGTGGAATCACGCATACCGGCTTGATCGAGCGCGTCGAGCAGGATTTGCAAAGCCTGGTCGCCGCGGTAGGCTACGCTGAATTGCTGAGGCGAGAGCCAGCCATAGGAGTGCCCCATGTCGTCTATCGTAGCAAAGTGGATGAACATCAGGCCAAATCCTTCTTTGATGTAGGGAACCGCACGTTCGGCTACGATCAGGTCACGGTCGTTGACCCACCAGAACACGTCTGTGCTGGGCGGCTCGGTGATCTGACGCAACTTCTCCTTGGCCACTATCATCACGGTCCGCAGGCCGGCAGCGTGAGCCAGGTCGAACAGGTCTGTGCCGGTGGCGAAGCCCAAAATGGGGATATAGTCGTTCCAGTTGACCATGTGTTGATCCGGGCATAACCCGGTTAGCATGGAGGTGTGAGCGGGCAGAGTGGCGCTGGGAAAGATCGTCTGAGCCGTAAGGCTGTAGGCGCCGTCCTCCATTAATCCTTGCAATGAGGTCATTGGGGTTAGATCAATGACGTCCGGGCGCAGACCGTCGAAGCTGATGATCAGGACGCGGCTGACATTCGGGCGTGGCGTGGGTGAAAGTGTCGGAGTTAGGGTTGGCTCCGGCGTGAGGCTCGAGGTCGGCGGCTGGGTGATCGTAAAAATAGCGGTTGGGGGCGGGGTCAAGGTCGAGGCGGGAATCAGGCC
>CAYUUJ010000279.1:0-4101 GCA_964447845.1 uncultured Anaerolineaceae bacterium | reverse complement strand
ACAACAACATAACTTTTCCTGTTGGCACTCTAGCGGTCAACGTGCTGGGTTGCCTGGTTATCGGCAGCCTCTCTCAGTTGGCCGATTCCAGGGCGCTTTTCACACCAGAAGCGCGATTACTGGTATTTGTCGGTGTGCTGGGCGGTTTCACGACCTTCTCCACCTTCGGAAACGAGACCCTATATCTGGCGCGCGGCGACCAAACGTTCCTTTCTATTTTGAATGTCGCCAGCCACATCTTACTCGGGTTGGGAGCCGTCTGGCTCGGGCGTGCAGTCGCTTACTTCCTTTGGAGGTAATATGATTCCCGAAGATGGTTATCTTTTGCGCATCTTCATCGGCGAAAGTGACAAGGTTGATGGCAAGCCTCTTTACGAATGGCTGGTAATTCAGGCCAAGGAGCGCGGCATGGCCGGCGCAACAGTCGTGCGCGGCATGATGGGTTTCGGGGCGCATACGAAAGTTATACATACTTTCAAGATAGAACGTCTTTCGGAGGACCTGCCCATCGTACTAGAGATCGTTGACAGCCGGGAAAAAATCGAGGAGTTTCTGAGTTTTGCCGAACTGAATATCCGGCGCGGCATGCTGGCGACGATCGAGAAAGTACAGGTGCGCGTTTATCGCAGTGGCGTGAAGGATAATTGAACGCTCTGGTATAATTTTGTCCTCTAAGAAAATCCGTACACGAAGGACACCCGGGTCACCAAGTTTATTCTTCGTGCCCTGGGTGTCCTTCGTGATGAAAAGGTATTGAATGCTCGATAAATTACAAGGGATTGAAGAACGCTACGATCAGCTCAGCCGCGATCTGCTGGAGGTGGGGAACAATTATCAGCGCGCAGGCGAGATCAACAAGGAGCGCGTCGATCTGGAGGCGCTGGTGGAGAAAGCGCGCGAGTACCGCCAGGCGTTGAAGGGCTTCGAGCAGGCCAAATCCATCCTGGAAACCGAGGAAGATCCGGAGCTGAAGGGGCTGGCCGAGTCGGACGTGGCGGATTTGGGTCCCAGGATCGAGAAACTCGAAAGAGAGATCAAAGCCATGCTGGTGCCAAAAGATCCGCGCGATGACAAAAACGTCATCGTGGAGGTGCGGGCCGGCACCGGCGGGGACGAAGCTGCGCTGTTTGCCGCTGACTTGTATCGCATGTACATCCGCTTCGCAGAGAATCAACGTTGGAAATCGGAGATCCTTTCGGAAAATTCGATCGGGATCGGCGGGTATAAGGAAGTCATTTTTGAGATCCGAGGCAAGGGCGCCTACTCGAAACTAAAATACGAATCGGGTGTACACCGCGTCCAGCGCGTGCCCAGCACCGAAGCCCAGGGTCGCATCCACACTTCGACAGCCACCGTAGCCGTGCTGGCCGAGGTGGATGAAGTCGAAATTGACATCCCCGATTCCGAGATCGAGATCGAAGTCTATCGCTCCTCGGGAGCGGGCGGCCAGAATGTGCAGAAGAACTCCACCGCCGTGCGTTTGACCCATAAACCATCCGGAATTGTCATCACCTGCCAGGACGAACGCTCTCAACTGCAGAACAAGATGCGCGCGCTAAGTATCCTGCGTGCGCGTTTGTACGAACTGGCAGAGGAAAAGCGCCGCTCAGAATTGGATAAGGACCGCCGCTCACAGGTGGGAACCGGTGAAAGGTCCGAAAAGATCCGCACCTATAACTATCCACAGAACCGCGTCACCGACCATCGCATCGGTCTCTCGAACTATAATTTACCCGCCGTGCTGGATGGGAGCATCGATCAGTTCATCGAAGAGCTTTCCACACGCGATGAAGCCGACCGGTTGTCCGCGGTAGGCTCGGACGATGAGGATTGATGTTTGCAGAAGGATGAATGATGAATACAAGATCTGTCACGCTTGAGCGTACATTGGAAGTTGGAGATTTGCTGCTTGAAATTTCACAGCGACTGCGGACCGACTCAGCTGGACTCGACGCACAAGTACTGCTGGCGCATGTGTTGAACAAGCCGAAATCATGGATCGCGGCTTACCCGGAAGCGCGCCTGACTCCGTCCGAGCTCGATTCCGTTGAAAAAGCCGTCGCGCGGCTCGAGGGAGGGGAACCGCTTCCATATGTCATCGGACATTGGGAATTCTTCGGGTTCGACTTTCACCTCACACCTGAAGTATTAATCCCGCGCCCTGAAACCGAGCTGTTGGTTGAAAAAGCCATTGCGTTTCTGCAAGCTTCACCCACCCACCGCACGGTCGCAGATGTGGGAACCGGCTCAGGCGCGATCGGCATCTCGATCGCAAGGCACATCCCCGATGCACAAATAATTGCAACGGACATTTCGGCTGCAGCGCTCGATGTTGCGAAACAAAATGCCGGCAATCTCCGAGTCGCAGAGCGGATGGAATTCATTCACTGTGACCTTCTACCCCCCTCGAGCGATCTCCGCTTCGATCTGATCTGCGCCAACCTGCCTTACATTCCAACGGAAACGCTGCTGAGCCTGCCCGTCTATGGGCGCGAACCGACTTTAGCGTTGGACGGCGGGACGGACGGCCTGGATTTGATCCGCCGCCTGCTCATTCAGGCTGCTGAGCGGTTGGCTCCCAATGGGTTGATCCTGCTTGAGATCGAAGCCACCCAGGGATCAATGGCCACGTCCCTGGCGCGTGACATATATCCTTTGGCACGCATCATTCTCGGTCAAGACCCGGCCGGCCACGACCGCCTGCTCGAAATTGCTCCATAAAAAATGACCGCGCTAAATACACAGATCGTCCCGGGAACCGATCCGGATTGCCTGGCCCGTGCTTTGAAAGTGCTTTACGATGGCGGGCTGGTTGCTTTTCCAACCGACACTGTGTACGGGCTCGGCGCGCTGGCAATGGATGGCAAAGCTGTAGAATCTATTTATTCTGCGAAAGATAGACCGGTCGAAAAAGCGATCCCGGTCTTATTGGCCGAAGCACAAGACATGCAAAAAGTAGGCTCAAATATTCCCACCATGGCTCGAAAATTGGCTTCCCATTTCTGGCCCGGTCCCCTGACCCTGATCATTCCCAAGGACCCAACCCTGCCCAACTCTGTTTCTTCCACAGACACGGTAGGTGTGCGTGTGCCGGATCATCCATTGGCGCGCGCACTATTAAATTCCGTTGGCCCGCTGGCGGTCACCTCGGCAAATCTTTCGGGCCGGCCCAGCCCATCGACCGCGGAGGAAGTTTTTGCACAATTAACCGGACGTATCGCGCTGATCATCGACGGAGGAAAAACGCCGGGTGGAGTTGCATCAACGGTAGTTGACTGTACCGGTGAAAAACCTGTAATTATGCGGTCCGGTCCGCTTACATTGGATGAGCTGGAGGCTGTGCTATAAAGTACCTTTAGAGGTAATTAATTCTAATTCCATGCTGAAGTACGGTTCAGACTGGATTTAAGTGATTGAATATAATTGTGGATGCATTCTCCCTAATCAAACCCCGCTCTGGACCTAACCGTTCACCGGGGTTTGCGTTTTTTTGTATAGATCAGAGAGTAAATAAATAGAGAGCAATAGATTCATGGAAATCTACTGCTCTCTATTTTCTAATCTCTATCCTCTTAAGACAAAGGCCAGGTCGGCTGGACATCCATATCCAGGGGCGAAACGTGGCCGAGTGCATAGCGAAAGTAACCAGCCGCGCCGATCATGGCGGCATTGTCCGTGCATAAAGAAAGCGGGGGAAGATGGACCTTGTATTCCGTTTGCGCCTGGAAAGCTTTGCGCAAGGCGCGGTTGGCCGAGACGCCGCCAGCCACCAGGATTTCCTTCGCTTCCAGCTCGCGCGCCGCCTCCATCGTCTTCTTATACAATACCTCCACCACCGCAGCCTGGAAACTGGCGGCCAGATCCTCCACCGGCAATGTTTTGCTCTTTTTCTTCAACGCTTGAATTTCATACAATACAGCCGTCTTCAAACCGCTGAAAGAAAAATTCCATGTCCCTTCCAGCCAGGCACGCGGGAAGTGAAAGCGATTGGGATCGCCATCCTCAGCGGCTTTTTGGATCGAGGGTCCGCCCGGGTACGCAAGTCCCAGCAGGCGCGCGACCTTGTCGAAGGCCTCCCCCGCCGCATCGTCCAGGGTGGAG
>CAYUUJ010000278.1:0-4114 GCA_964447845.1 uncultured Anaerolineaceae bacterium | reverse complement strand
GTATCCGGAAGCGAGTCAGTCCGCCTGCGATTGCGGCAGCCGAAGCTGATCGAGGGCCTCAGCTTGTTATCGTTTCTGCCGAAATGGCAGGCGCGCCTCGCCAGGTTATTGGCCAATCCTTATTATTTCCGGTTCAACGCGGACCTGGAATTAAGGATCGATCTCGAGAAAGAGAAAGCGGTCGAGCACGGATCGGCATTATATGAAATTATGATCCTGCAGGGGAAGAAGCATCCCTGAGGGAAAAACATCGACTGGAAAAACTCTTGACAAATAGATCAGCTTCGATATAATGTCATATAGATAATCATCAATATGAGTAAATTTGACCCCGTGCTGTTTGCCAAGGCCCTGGCGGATGAAACCCGCCAGAAGATCATGAATTGCTGCTGCTGCGAGTGGTGTTCGGTGACCGAGATCGTCGAGAAGCTGGATGTCACCCAACCCACCGTTTCGCATCACCTGGCGGTTTTGCGCGAGGCTGGCCTGGTGAACATGCGCGAAGAAGGCAAGCAGACCTTTTACACGCTCAACCAGGAACGCGTGGTGGCTTGCTGCGGTCAGCTGATGATCAAGTTCGCGCCCGAAGAGAAGGCAACGGAGGCTGTCAGCCAAGTGCTTGGTTGATGCCTCTTTTTTTGCCCTAATACATAGACGATTGTCTATTTGAGAAAGGAGGTGAAACCCATGGACCTGACCGTGATCTCCAATTGCGACGAGGGCTGCTGTGACGGCGGCTGTTGCGGCGGCGGCGGAGGCTGCTGCTGATCATTATAGGTAGGGGCGCAGCATGCTGCGCCCCTACCTATACGCCCCTGCCTATAAGTGGATTTTATTTTTTCAGACAAATTTAAAAAGGACAGAGGAGTGCACACTCCTCTGTCCGCTTCGCGGGTCTTGCCCCCAGACCGTTCAACCTAATTAAGAGCCCATCCGTGAAATCACCACAAAGTCACAAAGGCTCAAAGTCACGAACAGTTTTTTCTGATGTGTCTTGGAGACGGAGCCTGCCCTGAGACTTCGAAGGGTGCCTTTGTGGTAAAACCTCATCGTTTACGGATAACCTTTTAGTTACTCCACGTAGATCTCGACGTGCTCGCCATCCTCTTCATCGGTCACGTCGATGATCTTGCCCGTCATTCCGGCTTTCATGGCGGCCAGCACATTCGACATGTCCACGCCTTCCACTTCTGGAGCAAAATGCGCGCCGATCTTCATGCCGGCGTCGATCAATGCGAGCGGGATCTGTACGGAGGCCTTGGAGCGCCCTGTGCGCGTGTCGGTGACGCGGATGCGCAGCCAGCGCGCCGATCCGGGCGTGCCGGGCGGGCGAGGCGGCAATGGCACACCTGGGCCATGACGTCCCTGGCTCAAGGTCGAAAGCAATTTCGCGCCCTCTTCAGCGCTGATCTTGCCATCCTCGATCATTTTCAATATTTTCAATCGTTCCTCAACACTGGTCATGACGCCTCCTAGCCGATATACACTTGCACACGTTCGCCGTCGCCTTCGTCCACATTGACGATCAGCGGCTCTTTGATGTTCCTGGTCAGTGAAATGGCCTGTACCACTTCATCCACGCTCGTGCGTTCCAGCCCATCGATGTATTTACCAAAGATGCGCAGGAACCAGCCTGCCAGGCCGATCGGGAGCGGGAAACCAAGCAAAATGTTCCTTGGCCATTCATCCCTTGTATTTTGCACTCGCACGAACAGCCAGCGCGCGCTGCGGCTCCAGGCGCCCAGCGTCGTAGCGGCCACACCAAGCAAAAGCCACAGACCCAGGCAATAGAACCAAAAATTATATCCAGCGTTCTGCATGACAGCATACATGCCCCAGGCGCTGATCACGACCAGGACGATTCCCGCCAATAATGGGATTTGGGACAGCCGCCGCGCCTGGGAGGCGGTTTTATCCAAATCAGGAAAAACGCTGCGCGCGGGACCCGGGCCTGTTTCCGTTTCGAAGCCTTCCCCCTGGCTTTCGGATCCAACGTCCGCTTCGATGGCTTTGATCAGGGTCAGAGCCTGGTCCGCGCTGATCTTTCCGCTTTCCACCATTTCAAGGATTCGCTTGCGCTCTTCAGAGGACATTACTCGCCTCCTTCCAAGGCGGCCAGCAATTTATCCGCCTGCTCGGCAGTGATTTTCTTCTCCTGGAGCATTTTCAGGATCGCCATGCGCTCCTCTTCAGAGATCGGATCCACCGGATTCCCGGGCGAGGCGGGGAATGAACCCGATTGCATATTCCAATTCCAACGGCCGACATTCACCTTTCCGCGCAGGTGCCCGCCTCGCAATTTTTGTTCGGCTTTGCGGGCTGCAGCGGAGGCTTGCCGTTCGACGCGCTGTGTGGCTTGCTGTACACGGCGTGAGATGCGCTCACCGAGTGCCTCTCCGAAATCGGACCAGTCGAACATCATACCGGCAAAGTTCCCAAACTCCTCACCGCGCTCGCCGGCTTCACTGCCGACACGGATATCACTGCCCGCTTTGAGATGGATGTGAGCCGAGCCGTTGCCGAGTGTGATCGTCCGTTCGGTGGCGTCCTCATCGTGTTCCACGCCGGGCAGGTCCACCAGGATTTCGTCGCCGCTCAGATCGAGCGTGGCGTCCGCTTTGGCAGGCAGCACCAGCATGATATCGTCGCCGGCAGTCACGTTGCACATCTGATCGGGTTTCGGATTGAGGTATAGGATCACATCCTCCCCTACATTGACATTGATATTGCCGCGTACGTTACGCAGTGCCAGGTCGTCTGCCACGGAAGGCATGTTGACGGCGCCCTCCACGTCGCGGATGGAGGCATCTGCATTCATGCTCTTGATATTCAGATTTCCTTGCGCGCCGGTCAGGCTGAAGTCTCCGTTGACCGTCTCGATCGAAACATTGTTCACATCCCGGATCGAAAGGTCGCCGTTGGCGGTCTGTAATTCGATCGAACCCGTGACGCCGCGCAAAGCCATATCGCCATTCACGGTCATAATGTGCAAAGAGGCAGCCTTGGGCACGCGCAGGGACAGGTCATCGCTCGACGAAACGGTAACAGCTTCCGGGTCGTGTTGGAAGCGGATCTCGTCCTCGTCCCCCTTGATCAGCAGGTCCTCCCCGTCCCAACCCACAATGCTCAGGTCGCCATCCACGGATTCAATGATAATGCGAGGCGATGCGCCGACGGTCAGGGTGCGATTCATTTATTCCTCCTCGCCGCGCAGGCGGCGCATGGCGTCGTCCGCAGAGATCTTGCCGGCGTCCAGGTCCGCCAGGATCGAGTTGCGGGTTTCCTGGTCGATGGCCACCGGCTCGTCCTTGCCCGGCTCGAAACCGAGCGCGCGGATGACCTCCTGCAGTCGGTTGCGGATGGTCGGATAGGACAGGCCGATCTCCTGCTCCATGCGGTTGATTTTTCCTTCACAACGCACGAAGGTCACGATAAACTCAATCTGTTCCGGGGAGAGGTTTGCAAAATGACCCGGCGCGAACCTGCCTTCCACGGTCGTATCGCAGGATTGGCAGTGCAGACGTGTGACGGCCAGTTCGGATTTGCATACCGGACAACGCGTGAGTGCAGAGTACATGGATTACCTCCGGTCAAATGATTTCAAAGGTTCGCAGGTCCAAGCTCAGCCTGCCTGTTGGAGACTCAACGATGTTGGGCTTTGAATTCATTCTGGATCGCCCATTGATCCCTGGCGTGGGCCGGATGACCCTTGCGGAGGCGCCGGCCCAGGGCGACCAACCCGCTGCCCAGGCGAAACAGAAAAGGTCGATGTCGTTCACGGGTCACCAGTTTCTGGAGGTTGATTTGCTCAAATTCATTTTGAATGGCCCGGCGTCGTGATTCAGCCATTTTTTCCAATTGCCAGTCGTTCATAGCGACCTCCGTGAAACCTGATAAATTATGCTTGTAGGACAGATAATTAAGGTTGATTACCTTATTATGATATAATTATAACAATATATTTGATTTTGTCAAGTGTTTTATTGATATTATTTATATTTGGGTAAACATTCTTAACTAATTTTTGGATTTTCCCCAATTTTGAGCCTTGGAGGCCTGATGATTCCTTCGCTATATTTTGTGCCAGGTAAGCCGCTCCAAATAGATCTCCCCC
>CAYUUJ010000277.1:0-4115 GCA_964447845.1 uncultured Anaerolineaceae bacterium | reverse complement strand
GTGGGCGGCAACTGGCCCGGCAACCCGGACGAAACCAGCATTTTCCCACAATATCTATACGTCGACTACGTACGGATTTATCAACATCCGGAATAATCGCTCTCAAGACCCTACAGGTCTTCTTTGCCGAAGAGAATTTTTTGCCCGTCGTGGCCGGGCCAGGGAAATTCGTTTTTAACCACAAATGAACACAAGTAATATGGTCTTTCGGCGGCATGAGGATGAATTTCATCAAACTATCGGTGTTTATCCGGGTTTATCTGTGGTGAATTTTGACTTAAGAAACACTATCTAAAAAACGCGAAAATCAAGAATGAACATCGTCAATGTCAGCTACGACTCGACTAACTATTACATCCTTGAGATAGATAAGGGCAAGCTCTTGATCGACTCGGGCTGGCCCGGCACGCTTCCAAAGTTATCCGCGGAATTAAAACGCAAGGGAATTCCTCTCAACGAGATCAAATATTTGCTGGTCACGCACTTTCATCCCGATCACGCGGGCCTGACCCAGGAACTGAGAAACCTGGGGGCAAAATTGATCCTGCTGGAGAGCCAGATCGGATTTATCGCTCCGTTGAGCGAGCTCTTCAAATCAAAAGATCTCCCCTATGTCGAGATCCTTCAGGATGACAAATTCCCCCTGAAATTTTCGGAGAGCCGTGGATTTCTTGCCACCCTCGGCGTTGACGGTGAGATCATTTCCACACCCGGTCATTCAGACGACAGCATCAGCCTCATTTTGGACGAGGGCTTTGCCTTTACTGGAGATCTGCAACCGCGCTTCATGCTGCCGGAGGACGACGGGGTTTCAAAGGAAAGTTGGGATAGAATCCAAAGACATAAGATCACCAGGATATTTCCTGGCCACGGAGGAGGCTGAGAGATGACGACGCTTTACGATGTCAAGCTCGAAGTGTTCATCCCGGAGGCCTATTCGGCCAGGCTGCTGGACGAGTTGAGCAAGGTCAACGTCGGCCGCATCGGAAACTATGACCACTGCGCATCCATCACGAATGTTCGCGGCTATTGGCGCCCGTTGGAAGGCGCGCAACCGTACGATGGCGAGATCGGAAAGGTCAGGGAGGCCGCAGAGCACAAGGTGGAAGTGAATTGCAAGCAGGAATATATCCGCGACGCCTTGAAAGTCATCCGCAGCGTTCATCCTTATGACCAGCCCGTTATCAATGTGATCCCTTTAGCCAATCACGAGTTTGAGAGCTAAACCATGACTGATTTCCTCAACGAAGCCATCGAACATTTTCCGTATACACAATCCCTGCGCCGTGACTTCCACAGGCACCCGGAACTCGGCTTCAAAGAGACCCGCACAAGCGGCATCGTGGCGAAGGAGCTGGAAGCGCTCGGCTTGGAAGTAACCAAAGGCATGGGAAAAACCGGCGTCGTCGGACTGCTCGAAGGCGGACGACCCGGCCCAACTTTGATGATCCGTTTCGATATGGACGCGCTGCCCATTCAAGAAGAAACAGGCGCAGAATACAGCTCGCAAAACCCGGGGGTTATGCATGCCTGTGGACACGACGGCCACACCGCAGTCGGGCTGACAGTGGCCCGCATGTTATACGCACATCGGGATGGATTGGCCGGCACGGTAAAATTCGTCTTTCAACCCGCTGAGGAGTTGGTTGGAGAGGAAGGCCTGGGCGGCGCGGAGAGCATGATCCGGGATGGCGTTCTCGACGCACCAAAACCCGACTTTACTTTAGGTCTGCACTTATGGAATGAAAAACCGCTTGGCTGGTTGGGTGTGGCGGCCGGACCGGTAATGGCTGGCGCCGAGTTATTCAAGATACGCGTGATCGGGAGAGGCGGACACGGCGCGGTTCCCAACGCAACCGTCGATCCGGTCATCGCCGCCGCGCAGATCATTACCGCTCTGCAAAGCATTGTAGCCCGCAACGTCGCACCATTGGAGACCGCCGTGGTCAGTGTCACCAGCGTCCACGCTGGCACTGCCTTCAATGTGATTCCTCCTGAGGTGGCGTTGGAGGGCACGATCCGCACCTTCGATGCGGGAGTCCGGGATCGGGTCCTGAAGCGATTCGAAGAGACCATCCGGGGTGTGGGCACAGCCATGGGCTGTCAGGTGGAGATCGAGATTAAGCGCGTAACCCCGCCTGTAATAAATAACGCCGAAGCGGCTGAAAAAGTTCAGGATACGGCCCGCCGGATTCTGCCGGAGTCGGACCTGGATATTTCCAGTCACACCACCATGGGTGCGGAAGACATGGCTTTTTTGCTCGAGAAAGTGCCTGGCTGTTTCTTTTTTGTGGGTTCGTCGAATCGGGAAATGAATTTGGACTACGGACATCATCACCCGAAATTTGATTTCGACGAACAAGCCCTGCCCCGCGCCGCGGCCCTGATGGCTGCCTCCGTTGCAGAATTTCTGAAGTAAATGAACAAGCGCAGAACAACCGCAATCGTCATACTTTTCTCAACAATTCTAGCCGGTACATATACTGCGATTAGCCTCGGCGCGCCCCCCAATCAAACCGGCACCGAGACACCGATTGTCACCTTCACCTATGAAGGCTGCTTTTATGTTTGGGCGTATCAAGAACTTCCTGAGATCACTACCCAGTTCGACCAGACGATCAAAGAACGTCTTCCTGAGGCAAACGGCCGCGCCCAGGCATTTGGAGAAGACTGCGTTTATGCCGACGGACGCGTTGAATTCAGCGCCAAAGAGACCGATTTTTATGTGAGGATACCGACGGATGACCTGATGGACGAGGAGGAGCTGGGAGATCGGATGGCGGCGGTCATGACGATTGTCCTTGAGCGTTTTCCAAGCGAAACCTTACCCGGTGGTCATAACGGTTTTGTGGAACTCGTGTTCGAAGAAAGCCCATCGCAGTTTCTTGTGCTGCGCGTGCCGATCCAACGCTATAAGAATGATGCGCTCGGAAAAACAGGTGCAGAGCTTTTCAGAATGTTTCATCAGAACCCTTAGACGGTCGCCCAATTCCCTTCCTGATCGCACAAAATGATTTTTCCGCAAATTTACGCGAATTGACGCGAATCGGTTTTACATTAGCGTAAATTCGTGGATATTTTTTGATTCGCCCCTTGACACACTTAGTGATATCTTATACAATTTAATTGTGAAGTTTTTCACCAGCAGGAGGTCCGATGGATCACGTCGCATCTGAAGAAATCCTTCTCGTCTACGACAAAGAATGTCCTGTCTGTCATACCTACTGTCAAAATATTCACATCCGAGAGATCGCCGGCGAGCTTAAGATCGTGGATGCGCGTGGCCCCAGTGATGTGATGGATGAGATCACCGCACGCGGTCTTGATATCGACCAGGGAATGGTGCTGAAAATGGGCGGTCAGTTATATTACGGCGCAGAGGCCATTCATGCACTTTCCCTCTTAAGCAATCCTGGAAACATTTTTAATCGACTCAATTTCTTGACCTTTCGATCCAAAATCCTGTCCAGGCTGCTTTACCCGGCGCTCCGATCCGGTCGGAACCTGCTGCTTAAAATCCTTGGGAAAACCAAGATCAACAATCTCGAACAGCCGGACAATGAATATTTCTAGGGTTCCGTTTTGCAGCCCAGCTGGATCCAGATCAGAAAAAAATGATTCGGAGGCGCAATGAAAACCGCTGTTACCGGAGCGTTTAGCTACTCCGGCAAGTACATCACACACCGGCTCTTGGAACGCGGCGAGCAAGTCATAACCCTGACGCGCCACCCGTATCGCCCGGATCCCTTCGGGGGCCGCGTAAAGAGCCATCTGTTGGATTTCGCAGATGCGCACGGCCTGACGGAATCATTGGAAGGTGTGGAAACTTTTTACAACACGTACTGGGTACGATTTGACAAAGGCCGAAACACACAACCGCAGGCTGTCGAGAACACGCGCATCTTGATTAAAGCCGCAGCTGAGGCAGGTGTAAAACGGATCGTCCACATCAGCATCACCAACCCGTCCGCCGACTCGCCGTTGCCCTATTTCTGGGGCAAAGCCGCCAACGAAAAAACCGTCGTCGAGTCGGGAATGAGTTACGCGATCCTGCGCCCTACCGTGCTCTTTGGGACCGAGGATATTTTGATCAATAACATCGCCTGGCTGCTGCG